>JALZOO010000078.1 GCA_030913905.1 Acidobacteriota bacterium | reverse complement strand
TGAGGATATTACTGGAGTATCAAGCGAGCCGCATAACGTCTGAGTTCAGGTGGCCGCGCGGCGGAGCACAACTTGGATTCTATAGTTCAAGTTGAGACGCGCTACCGCGGCTCACCTGGAACGATTTGTTAGGCGAAAGCGGATCGCTAAGTCTCATTTCTTATAGAACGACGATGTCTACAAGTCGCGCAGTGAGTCAAATGACTCTTTCGATACCGGCCTTTGTGGCGGGTTCTGAGCTTGCTTGGCGAGACGCCTGTGTTTCACGTATTGGTAGATGCCTCCGCCCAGCACGCCGTAGTACACGGCGATGACTAATAGCAAGTAAAACAGGACAACCACAAGCACGACAACCAATGGCTGAGGAAGCTTTCCGAACCAACGGCGAAGGAGAGTGTCACGAACCCACACAAATCCCCAAAAAGAACCCCAAATGGCATACGGAACGAGAGTGAGCATCATGAGCACTGCCAGCGGGTCTGTTTTGGGGGCAAGCGCTACCTGTACGAACAGGCCGCAGGCTGCGACGATAATCGCGCACCACCAAGACCAGCGAATCAGTTTACGAGCTTGCTCAGGTTGGCGGGTGGCAACTAGCGATGTCGGGGTCTGCATTGCTTTCACCTCCGTGATCTTGGCGAGTTAGGATCTATACTCAATCGATACTCTCCAGTGATGGCGTGGCTTTCGCCTAACGCTGGCATCAGCTGCGGCGCGCGATCAGCCTTCAAGCTGAAGGAAAGGGTTACTTGAAAAACATGCTATCGCGCCGTCAGCTGCAAGGCTTTGTTCGGCAGCGCAGTTAAAAATCCCAGGCACTCGAACAGCGTTACCAACATAAAGGGTGCCTCAAAACGCCGACACCACACCCGCCCGCGGTAGCTACCTTAAAACCGAAATCCGAAGCCCGCGCTGAATTGGGGTTTATGCGAATATACCGTCTGCAAAACCCGGATACCTTGCGGAAACTGTATGAACTCGACATTCGGATAGCGAACTATTGTGTCTCCCGCATCAAAGCGGACAATCGTGCGCCGCGTGGGGTACCACTCGAATACTCCACCCACATCCAAAGCAAACTGCGTCGCTCGAACGCGTTCAAAGCCGAATGGGTTGCGCGGATCAGGCCCGTTGCCGTTCGGGAAGCGCGGAACCTCAGCGCGACCTGAACTCTCAAAGCCCGGCCGGAATTTTCCGAAGACTCCGAACCTGTGTTTTCGTATCCCCGCTTTCACTCCAAATAAACCTTCCATCATCCGTCCACCGGTAAAATTAGTCGTAAACTTTCGAAAATCTCGAGGGAAAAAATTGAGTTCTGCTTCCAGAGCGAGGTAGCGCTTCAGGTTATAGCCGAATCTGCCGCCAACGCCGACTTCCGTTCTGGGAAACAAGTCACTAAGGCCGTTAGCGTCGTCTATTCCGAGAACTGAAAAAAGCACTCCGACTTCGCGCTTCGGCGTGTCTGACTGTGCCAGGGCCTCGCCTCGCATCAAGGTAATACCCGGGCCTATGCTCAAGAGGGCGATGACGGATATCAGTCTAATGTTCATGGTTTTTCTCCGATTAGGCAGCGTTTCTTACGTTTCATATTGCCCACTCTTTTCAAGGAAGCCGCCGAACGTCTGAGTTGACGCGGCGGCGCGAATCAAAGCACCCTCCGCTTCACCAAGTTAGTTGAGAAACACGCTTCCGCCGCTCGCGTCCAACGATTTGTTGGGTTGCGCGTAGACATATAGCAAAAAATCGCCGAGATTAGCTCATGTGGCTAATTGCCTCTCGGCCCTTCGTATCCACATTTTCTGCAAACGTAAATGCTTTCATATTGGCGCGTCCTAAGTCCTTCGGTGGCTGAGACCATTTCATCGGTATACCCGACGTACCCTTCCTCTTTATACTTCAATTCGCGACCGCATTTCGGGCAGGGATTATCCAGCCCCAGCTTCTTCATATCGGCAGCCATGGCTCGCGTTCCGATTGCCGCCGCCGCGCCAGTCACTACAGCCCAAGCGCCACCAAAAATGATCGGGCTGTAGGTTTTCCGTTGCCAGAAAACAAAGACAATCGCCGCAAATAGAGATCCCAGCACGATCAGCACTGCTATGTTAGCTATCGCGCGATGGCTCGTTTTCTTCGGAACGGCCATGATTCCGAAAAGCATGGCGATCAGCGCGCCGACGATAAGGATCGCTGCGGTCGGCCAAAACGCGTCAAGATAGCGATCGGTGAGAAAGGAGACTCCGACCAAAATGCCGCCACCGACAACGGCCATCAGCATGGATTTCATTGTGTCGTTCATTGCGTTTTTCTCCACAAGGACTGCCACCCTGCAACAGGCGCCAAGGCAGGTTGGCAATGGTTGAGTTGACGCCGCGGAGAGCTATCAGCTGACAGCCTTAATCGCCGCTCGCGTGCAATCCCGACCTGTCGGGATTGCGTTGCGCCGATGTTAATAACGCCAACTCAGCACAGCGTCAACC
>JALZOO010000077.1 GCA_030913905.1 Acidobacteriota bacterium | reverse complement strand
TAGCTCACCGGATCAAACTCTTTCTCTGCATGTTCGCCGGCAATTTCGTGTAACAGCACACGCCCGCTCGGAAGCAGCTCTTTCACACGAGCGGTGCGCTGCTCGCGGTCACGGCCCGGCATCAACTCCGCACGAAACGTAACCGTCATTCCCGGTCTGGCCCAAACGCTGTCCGGATGATCCAGCGCACGCTGTTCTTTTGCTCCCATTCGGTTCCTCTTCTTCTTCAAAAACGCGCTCGCCGCGCCGATCGCTCCGGCAGCCAGTGCGATGCCACCGACGATGCGCTTGGTGCCTTTTTTCATCTGAACCTAATGAGCGGATGCCACCGATTCGCAGAGGGGATCCAGACGGGCTGTGATCGTCGGCAAACCGCTGAGCGACTTTTCCGCGTTCATTTGCGTAAAGTGTGCCCACTCGGGAGGAACATTAGCCTCGGCGAAGATCGCCTCCACCGGGCACTCGGGCACACAGGCATCGCAGTCGATGCACGTTTCCGGATTGATGTGCAACATATCGTCATCGAGATGAAAAGCTTCGACGGGACAAACTAGTGCGCAGTCAGTGTAGCGACAATTCACACACGGCTCTGCAACCACATAAGTCATTTCGGATGCGACCTCCCTTAAAGTAGGACAGGCACTCTTGCCTATAAATCTTTCCTGAAATTATCGAACCACTATATTAACCACGAATGGCGCGATTTTGAAAAGATGCGGAACGGGTTCAACTATGAAGGTTTGGTTTCGTGCCAGGTGTGAACCCTTCGTCGCTACACAAATACAGAACCGGGAGCGCTAGCGACCGGGTCCCCATAAGATCGCAGCGGCGACACGCGGTATCAGAACGACGAGTCGAGGTAGCGACCGGGTCATCGCTCCCAGGTGTGAACTGGCTTGCCCGATGAAAAATCGTAAAAGACGAGGTCGACGTTGGCCAGCATCTTCGTGAGTAGAATTATTTGCCCGGTGTGCATTGAGAAATGCTCAGTCACATGAAAGATCGCATTGAGCGCCGTGACTTCCGTTCCCTGAATACGATATTTTTCCAGCAGCCGAGTCTCGTCGAATCCGCTAAGAGTTTCGTCCACCTCGCTTACGGTCTTCTGCAAAAGAGACACGAGTTCGTCGCGGGAAGCCTCACGTCGCGCAAACTCTGTCTGGCGCTCTCGTCTATCCCGTTCGCCGCCAAGGCCGCAGACAATCCATTGCCGCGCGTTGCCACAAATGTGCAGAAGCAGGTTGCCGATACTATTTGACTCGGGATTCGAGCGCCACCAGATTTGCTCATCGGTGAGTTTCTCCAGGCAACGCTCGATCTTTGGCAGGTATTGGTCGTTGAGAAATTCGCGCGCTTGCTGGACAAACCCGCGGGCGACATCGCCATAAAGACTCGGTTCAGTATTTGTCATGCTGCTTTAACGAAGCACGGACTCAAGCAGTTCAGAGTTCAACCTTTAGGTTGCTTCCTTGGACAGGCAGCAAGCTGAAGCTTGAACTCTAAACTACTTGAATGCTACTCACCATCGAGATCGGAGCTTTCGGGTTTGTGTTTGTGTTTGGCTTTGCGAAGAGAGGGTCTTGCTTTTTCCTCAGGCTTAGCATGCGTCATCGGATGGCCCGGCGGAGCTAAAGGCTTCCTGATGCTTTCGAAAACCGGCCGCGCTGCCTTTTTTGGTTTTCTCGTTTGCGACGTTTTTGTCGACATCTCTGCTGATACCTCGGTGAAGGTTTCGGGTGAAGTGGGCTCGTGTTAGTCGAAGTTTCACGCATGCTAGCTCCGCGCTTGATGGCTGTCAATCTCGTCAAATCGAGACTATTGTCCTGTCTGAGTTTTCCTCTGTGCAATCTCTGTGTTCTCTGTGCCTCTGTGGTGACTTAAGTCGAGGAAGAGTCACCACAGAGACACAGAGGACACGGAGGTCGCACAGAGATTCGGAGATTAGAAACCACCCAATTGAGACGTCCGCAGAAAGACCAGCTCAAGCCACGAGCAAAGGTTTACAAGGTTCAACCTTCAGCTTGCCTTCAAAATAGCAAACCGAGGTTTGAACCGTAGCCTGTTGTTTGGATTAGATTCCTAGATTTCGCTGGGACGCGGGTTCCTTGGAAGCAATGATTTGATTGCTTCGGCGGTTTCGATGCGGCGCTTCTGCTGTACTTCATTAACCCAATTCGTGACAGTTTGAACCATTTCACGCGCGGTTTGAGCCTTGGTGTTTCCTTTGGGCGCAGGCTTCGCCTTGGGCGCCCGCTCATCCTTCTTGATTACTCGTATTGTTTTCTTTTCTGACATTTTGAACAACCTATGTTCTGGCCCTTTTTTATTGCTTATTTCGATTAAACGCTTTTTTTGCTGGAGAGTTCCCTGGTTCTTCTTGCCCTTAGAACGGCTTGTTTGACCAGTCTTGCATTTCCAGACTGCAAACAACAGGCCAGAGGACGTCGGAGCGCAGAACTCCACCGCGGATTACAAGGAAATTACGTATGCCGGCAGGCTATCGGATTGGCGGAACGCCTAAACAAACGGCGTCAATACGTACACTCTTTCGCTGCCACGTACGGTTTTTCTAACACTAAACCCGCTGCCGATGGCTTTCGGTTTCGATCCGGTTCCTGCGCCTGTCCCCTGCTTTTCATGTCGAGCTGCCAGATCTGTTTCTGGGTGCTGTAGATGAGGAAGCACAGTCCGACCACTGCGCCGCCATTGACCCACTTGAGTCCATTGGCCATGTGCTTGGTGCCGAAAAGGATGACTAGCGCGTTGATGATAATCAGCGCCAGCCGGAACTCGGTCGGTCCGAATTTCAAGTAGCTGATCTTGAGTTTGTGGGTGGCGGCAAACGCGAGGAAAGTGCTGAAGTCGTAAGCCGCGAACAGGCACAACATCACCAGCAGTTGCAGTCGTGCCTTCTCCGGCAGGATAAAGGCGTAGCCAATGAGGACCGAGCAAAGAAAGAAATAGTCGAGCAGGTGATCCATGTAGTAGCCCCACCTGACAAGACCCGTATTTCGATACTTGCCGACCTTGCCGTCGTAATGATCGGTTACGTATTGCAGAACAATCATTACGGAAACCATCCACAACCAGCGAATATTTCCGGCAGCGAGAAAGCTGAACAGCAATATCAGGAGCGACCAGACCAGAGTCAGCATCGTGAGGTGGTAGGTCTCTAGCCAACGGGGAATGCGGGGTACAACCAGCGGCTCCAGGCGGCGCTCCAAGGGCGTTAGAAATGATGTGTTGGTTTTGTGTGCGCCGGCGAATTCTTTTGTTTCACTCATACGTCCTTGTCCCCCTCCCCGTCCTCTCCTCGTACGCAAACTTCAGTTTGGTTCTTCTTTCGT
>JALZOO010000566.1 GCA_030913905.1 Acidobacteriota bacterium | reverse complement strand
TCCGACAACCACCGCATGATGACCCTCTCCCGCGGCTGCGAGCCTCTTTGGATCAATGATGAAGACGCGGTCGATCTCGGCATCAAGGACAACGACTGGGTCGAGACATACAACGATAACGGTGTGGTCTGCACGCGCGCCGTTGTAAGCCACCGCATTCCCAAAGGCGTGTGTATTCAGTACCACTCGCCGGAGCGCACGCTGTCAGTTCCGAAATCTCCGATGCGCGGGAACCGTCGCGCAGGCGGTCACAACAGTCTGACACGCATTCGTTTGAAGCCGCTGCTGATGATGGGAGGCTATGGCCAGTTTACTTATCACTTCAATTACTGGGGTCCGACGGGAGTGAACCGCGACACGTTTGTGCTGGTGCGAAAGCTGGAGAAGGTTAGTTGGTAAGGAAGTTTCAAGTTTCAAGTTTCTTGGCTTTCAACTTGAAACCTGGAACTTGAAACCTGGAACTCTCCGAAGGAGAAAGAATGGACGTTCGCTTACAAATTTCAATGGTCTTTCACCTCGACAAGTGCATCGGCTGTCATACCTGCTCGATCGCCTGCAAGAACGTTTGGACTGATCGCAAGGGCGCCGAGTACATGTGGTGGAACAACGTCGAGACCAAGCCCGGCACTGGTTATCCGACGGCATGGGAGGATCAGAGCAAGTACAAGGGCGGCTGGGACAAGAAGAATGGCAAGCCTGAGTTGAAGATGGGCAGCCGATCTTTGCGCGTGCTGAACCTCTTTCACAATCCCAACATGCCGCGCATGGATGACTACTACGAACCCTGGACCTATAAGTATGAGGACCTGTTCAACTCGCCGGAAGGGGCTGATCAGCCGACGGCGCGCCCGATCTCGATGGTCACAAGCAAGCCCATCGATATCAAGGCCGGGCCAAACTGGGATGACGATTTGAGTGGCTCGCCGGTTTATGCGGCAAACGATCCGAACCTCGAAGCATTAACGCCGGAACAGCGAGAAGAGCTTTTCGATATCGAACGTCTCGTCTTCTTCTATCTTCCGCGCATCTGCAATCACTGCTTGAACGCCTGTTGCGTGGCGGCATGTCCTTCGGGCGCAATCTACAAGCGTGGCGAAGACGGCATCGTGCTTATCAATCAGGAGCGCTGCCGCGGATGGCGCATGTGCGTTACTGCCTGTCCTTATAAGAAGACCTTCTATAACTGGTCCACAGGGAAATCCGAAAAGTGCATTCTTTGCTTTCCGAGACTTGAAACCGGCCAGGCTCCCGCTTGTTTCCATTCCTGCGTAGGCCGCATTCGCTATCTGGGCGGACTGCTGTACGACGCTGATCGAATCGTTGAAGCGATGAGCGTGCCCGACGACCAACTCGTAGATGCGCAGCGAGAGATGATTCTCGATCCCTTTGACCCCGAAGTCCGGGAAGCAGCTCTGCGCAACGGAATCGACGAGCGCACGCTTGAAGCTTGTGAACGCTCTCCGGTTTACAAATACGTCAAGGAGTGGAAGCTCGCCCTACCTTTACACGCAGAATTTCGCACGTTGCCGATGCTCTTCTATGTCCCGCCGCTCCTGCCGGTAATGGCCAAGACTGATGCCGGCGTGTACGACTCCTCGAATGAAGAGTTATTTAGTCCGATCGAGAAAGCGCGTCTGCCGATGGAGTATCTCGCCCGTTTGTTCGCCGCGGGAAATGTTGAACCGGTACGGCTCGCACTGAAGAAGCAGTACGCAATTCGACTGTTCAAACGAATGGAGACAGTCGGCGACATGGACCAGGCAGTAGTAAAGGAGGCGCTCGCTGAGGTTGGTTGTTCTGAAGCTGAGGCGGAACAGATCTATCGCCTGACGTCTTTGGCGACAGTGGAGGACCGCTACGTCATTCCGCCCATGCATCGTGAAGAAGCGATGCAGATGCTCAATGACGATGTGCTGGCGGACAAAGGCGAGGCGGGCTTCGGTTTCCGCGAAGCGCCGGCACGCGGAGCGTGAGAAAGACAATAGGCAGAAGGCAGAAGAAGATGGCAATGAGATCGATCTATGAAATCCTGGCTGACCTGCTCGACTATCCGGTCGCGGACTGGCAGTCGCGATGCGATGAATGCAAAGAACTGCTGACTGCCGAGAGCGAATCACTCGCGGGCCAATTCTCCTTGTTCGCAAGCGAGACTGAAAGGCTTTCGCTTTCTGAACTTCAGGAACTGTATACGCGCACTTTTGATCTAAGTCCCGTGTGCGCGCTCGATATTGGCTATCATCTGTTTGGCGAGAATTATAAGCGTGGGGTCTTTCTGGCAAATCTTCGGGAGACCGAAGCGCCATTCGATGTGGGCCAGGAGCATCAACTTCCCGATTACCTGCCGGTGTTGTTGCGCCTGTTGACCAAGCTCGATGAAGAAGAGCTGCGCGGCGCGCTAATTGTGGATTGCTTGATTCCGGCGCTGGACAAAATGTTGAAGACTTTGAGCGAAGGTGACAACCCTTACAGACATCTTATTGCCGCGGTCAATACGGTACTAGAGTCAGAGGCCGGCGCTTATCCTGCAACGATTCAGCGAGCGCATTTGCCGATTCTTCAAGCCGCTGCGTTCAACGCGAAAACGAATACTGATCTGTTCTGAGGCCATAATCATGCTCGACAATCTCTTCTACATTATTTTCCCCTATGCAGCCCTCACGCTCGCCATTGTGGTGACGGTGCAGCGTTATTTCAAACGCGGCTTCACGTACTCCAGCTTGTCGTCACAGTTTCTCGAGAGCGATGAACTCTTCTACGGCTCGGTACCGTGGCACATCGGGATCATGGTAGTTCTGTTGGGCCACGTCATAGGCTTTGCCATTCCCAGACAAGTGCTCTGGTTCAATGGTGTGCCGGCGCGTCTCTATGTGCTTGAGGCCACCGGACTGTTGTTTGGGCTGCTGGCCCTGGTTGGAATTGTCAGTCTTATCGTGCGGCGCTTCACGTCCCCTCGGATTCGCGCTGTCACGTCATGGATGGACGTGATCGTGCTACTGGTTTTGTTGGTCCAGGTAGTCCTGGGCGTTTATACGGCAGTGTTCTATCGCTGGGGATCGTCGTGGTATGCCACGTCGGCTGTGCCGTACTTGCGCTCGCTCTTCACCCTGCAACCAGATTTGAAAATGATTGCACCACTGCCCCTGGCGGTGAAGTTACACATATTGAACGCCTACGTTTTCCTGGCGATCTTACCGTTCTCGCGTTTGGTCCACATGCTCGTTGTTCCTATTCATTATTTATGGCGCCCCTATCAACTTGTGATCTGGAACGGAGACCGGCGCAAGCTTCGGGGACAAGCACCACGGTCTAAACCCAAGTCTGTTGAAGCAACAGTCCCTGTAACGGGAGACCCCGTGGTAGCCACTCGTCCGGTTGTCTCGGGGTAAGAAGAATGAGTTTGCGCACGGCAACAATCGTCTCGTTGATAGTGACGCTGATCGGCGTGGCCGTGGTCTACCAGGGCTCAAACTTTCGCGGCCTCGGAAATCAGCAGGGCTATCAACCGGCACAGCCGATTAACTTTTCGCACAAGGTCCACGCCGGCGATAACCAGATCCAGTGTTTGTACTGTCACTCGTCGGCGGACAAATCGAGAGTGGCTGGCATCCCGGCGGCGAGCACGTGCATGAATTGCCACACGAAGATTCTTCCGAACTCGCCTGAGATTCAAAAGATCGCGACGGCGTTGGCGCAGAACCAGCCTATCGAATGGGCGAAGGTCAATGATCTGCCCGACCATGTTGCATTCAATCACAGTCGCCACGTCACGGCTGGCGTGAAGTGCCAGACGTGTCATGGAGCAGTAGAAACGATGGATCGGGTTGAGCAGTTCGACGCTCTCTCAATGGGCATGTGCGTGGCCTGCCATCGCACGCATCGAGAAGTGACGCTTGACGAAAACGGACGACCTACCGTCACCAAGGAAACTACGGCTAAAAGACTAATGGCCTCGACGGATTGCTCTGTATGCCATCACTGAAAACAGTGATGAGTAATGAGTGATGAGTGATGAGTAACGGACAGAAACTTTGGCAGATATTTCGAGAGCAGGATAGGTACGGCAAGCCGGTTGACTTCTCGACCAAGAGTCCCGTTGCTGGAGTATCTCGCCGCACATTTCTTGAGGTACTGGGTTATTCATCGGCGGCGCTGGCGTTGAGCGGTTGTCGCGCACCGGAGCAGAGGATCGTCCCATCCCTTAGGCAGTCGGTTGAGTTCACTCCCGGCGTAGCCAGTTGGTTTGCTTCCGTTTGTGGTGGATGCAGCGCGGCGTGCGGCGTGCTTGTGAAAGTGCGCGATGGCCGGCCGATTAAGCTTGAAGGTAATCCTGATCATCCGCTGTCACAGGGCGGTCTCTGCGCCCTCGCTCACGGCATGGTCTTGGGTTTGTATGACCCAGAGCGATTGAGGCAGCCGCACATTGGATCGCAGCCCACTACCTGGGAAGAGATCGATAAGGAGATCGCCCAGAAACTGGCGGCCATAAAACAATCTGGCGGCAGAGTCCGTGTGCTAACGGGACCAATTACCGGGCCAATCTCGCTGGAGACGATTCAGAAATTCCTGTCCCAGTTCAGCGACGCGAAACACATTACTTACCAGCCAGTTTCAACGGACGCGATTAGGCAGGCGCATGTGCGTTCGCATGGCGTCAGCGCCATTCCTTCTTATCTATTCGACAAAGCGGGCCTGGTAATTAGCTTCGGCGCGGATTTCCTCGGGACATGGATTTCGCCAGTGCAGTTCACGCGTGGTTATGCCAAGGCGCGCAGTCTACAGAACGGCGAGCGTGAGATGTTGAGGCACGTGCAGTTTGAATCGCGCATGTCATTGACGGGCAGCAATGCAGACACACGGGTAAGGGTTTCTCCAATAGAAGAAACGCTGGCGCTGCTCTACCTGGCCAAGTTAGTAGCAGCGGAAGGCGCGTCCGCGTTGCCGGTTCCTGAACAACTCGCCGGTGTTGATCCGCTGCGCTTGAATCAAAAGGCGCGTGATGCTGTCGAGCGAATAGCCAAAGACGTGATGAAACATCGGGGAAGTGTACTCATCGTCAGCGGCTCGGACGACCCCGATGTGCAGTACCTCGTGAACTTCATCAACCATTTGGCGGACAGTTACGGCAAGACCGTTGACCTTGGCGCCTCTTCTGCCAGTAACCAAAGCGGTGATCAGGAGATCGTCGATCTTGTGCGCGAGATGAACTCGGGCGATGTCGCAGCGCTGATAGTGTCCGGCGTGAATCCGGTCTACGACTATTTCGATAGCCAGGCCATTAGTAACGGCATAAAGAAGGTGTCGCTGAAGATCTCGCTAAATTCCAGTCTCGACGAAACCTCTTCACTCGCCGACTATGTTTGTCCCCAGAGTCATTTCCTGGAAGCGTGGGACGACGTCGAACCAGTGCGCGGCACCTTCAGCGTCAATCAGCCAACCATCGCACCGTTGTTTCAGACGCGAGCCTTTCAGGAGAGTCTGCTGCGTTGGAACGGCGACAGTCGCAGTTTCTACGATGTGCTCAGACAATCCTGGCGCGAAAAGCTTTTCGCGCAACAGAAGCAGTACGCGAACTTTGATGAGTTCTGGGATCAAACGCTCCAGAACGGTGTCTTCAGTCCAGCTTCAGCGCAATTCCCAATTCCGGCGTTCAAACCAGACGGACTTAACGATGCCATCACCAGACTCGTTTCCGTATCTAATGCAACGCCGAACGGCTTAGGGTTAGTGCTTTATCAGAAAGTTTCGATTCGTAACGGTCAATACGCCAACAACCCGTGGCTACAAGAGCTACCCGATCCCATCACCAAGATTACCTGGGACAACTATGCGAGTGTCTCGTTGCGTTACGCCGAGACGGCCGGTTTGGAAGAGGGACGCGTCGTGCGCATTACGAAGGGTGGGACTTCAATTGAGCTGCCGGTGCACATTCAACCCGGTCATCATGATGACGTGGTGGCGATCGCGCTTGGTTATGGACGCACGCAGTCGGGCAAGGCCGGCGATAACGTGGGCGCCAATGCTTATCCTTTCGTTGCCTTTAGTGGTACGACCTTCCGTTACAGCACAGAAGCCAAACTCGAAAAGACATCGCGAAGAATCGAGTTTGCTCAGAGTCAGACCAAAGACTCACAGGAAGATCGACACCTGGTCCGCGAACTCTCACGCGCTGAATATGCCAAAGGCAAAGAAGAATCTGAAACTGAACACGGCAGTTTGTGGTCGCCTCACGACTATCCCGAACACAAATGGGGTCTGGCGGTCGACCTCAACGCCTGCGTTGGTTGTTCAGCCTGCGTAGTGAGTTGTCAGGCGGAAAACAACGTACCCGTTGTGGGAAAGGATGAAGTGCGCCGGCGTCGCGAGATGCACTGGATCAGGATCGATCGCTACTTTGAAGGTGACCGCGAAGATCCCAGAGTCCTCTACCAGCCGGTGATGTGTCAGCAGTGTGACAACGCTTCGTGCGAGAGCGTGTGTCCGGTGCTGGCTACCGTCCATAGCAGTGAAGGCCTGAACATGCAGGTCTACAACCGCTGCGTCGGCACGCGCTATTGCGAGAACAACTGTCCCTACAAAGTTCGTAGATTCAACTGGTTTGAATACCCGCATGCCGATCCGAT
>JALZOO010000565.1 GCA_030913905.1 Acidobacteriota bacterium | reverse complement strand
TCCTTGTTCCAACTGCGCAACTGCAGACCATCCTGCTCCTCCTGCAGAAACTTCACCGCAATGACTCCATACTGCTTTAGACGGCGATAGAGTTTGCTGCGATCGATACCCAGAGCAGCCGCGGCCTTGACCTGATTACCGCCAAACTGCTGCAGCACCGAAAGGATATAACGCTTCTCGATCTCAGCGAGCGACACATTGTCGTCCATATAAGCCTGTAGAACTTGCTTGAGGTCCCCGGCGTCTTGTTGCATCTGGGCATCTGCAAAGTTGGAAGGAAGAGACTCAATTCCCAGGTTCTCATCTATTGCCATCGCCAGTGCATACTCGATCGCGTTTTCCAGTTCTCGAACGTTTCCCGGCCACGGATAATCGAGCAAGACCTGCATAGCTTCAGATGTAAAGCGACGCATGGGTGTGCCGGTCCGCTCTGACTGCCGCTTCAGGAAATATTCGATCAGCAACTCAATATCGCCGTCACGCTGGTAGAGCTCCGGCATGTGCATAGGCACCACGCGCAAACGGTAATACAGATCGGCCCGGAAGCGATTGTCGTTAATGGCAAGCGCGAGATCGGAATTCGTTGCTGAAATAATGCGAACGTCGATGTCGATGTTGGTCCGCCCACCAATCCGTCTTACTCGACGTTCCTGAATAACGCGCAAGAGTTTAGCTTGAGCAGAAGGGTTGAGCGCGTCGACCTCGTCCAAAAACAGGGTGCCACCGGCAGCTACTTCAAAGAGACCCGCCCGGTGTTCATGCGCTCCCGTAAACGTTCCCTTTTGATGACCAAAGAGTTCTGCTTCAATCAGCGTGTCCGGCATCGCGGAGCAGTTAATGTCGACGAAAGGCCCATTGGCTCGAGAACTCTGCTGATGAATAGCGCGGGCTATCAGTTCTTTGCCAGTTCCAGTCGCACCGGTGATTAGCACAGAGCTTTCAGTCGGGGCGATCCGCTCGACGGTCGAGAAAAGTTTTTGCATCACCGGGGATCGGCCGACGATGGCGACACGGGCGGAAGCATTGCTGTCAGCTGAGCGCATCGTTTGCACGCGCGCGCTTACCCGGGGCGGCCGAATCGTTACAGCTTCTGTCTCGATAAATCTCTCGACCGGCGATCGTGTCGGATTTTGTTCGCGCACAGCGCGCGGCGTCTCGGCTCTTAGCAAACTTTCTCTTCGACCCTTTTCCTGGCGGATGTCCTTGATTATTTGGGATACTCCGATTACTTCGCCCATTGGATCCGTTAGAGCTCCAACCCTGATGCAAACATCGATCTGCTCGCCGCCCTTTCCGATTCTCACTGTTTCAAAGGGCTCAACTTTTGCTCTTCTTACAACCTTTAAGAAGAGATCGCCTAACTCACGCTTCCGGCCCGGAGCGTGGACGATTGAAACATGACGACCCATCACCTCTTCCTCGGTGTATCCAAAGAGGCGTTCAGCGCTGGTGCTCCAACTGGTGATTATTCCGTCGGCAGTGTGAAGAACCACGGCCTCCTCAAGCGAGTCAACGATAGTTTCATACTTCAGCGAAGCCTGTTCGGCGCGATAATGCTCTGTAAGATCGGCAATGGTCACCACGGTGCCCGAAACCTTATCTCCAATTAATATCGGCGCGATCGAGAGTTCCACTGGCGTGGAAACGCCGTCGCGTCGCAGCAAAGTGCCACTGACTGCGGCGGGGTAAGTTTCGCCGAAGAACTGAACGCGGCCCTTACCGTCGGCGTCTGTTTCGTCAGCATTCCGTGTGCGAATTATTTTGTGAACTTCGCGCCCCACCAGCTCTTCAGAATGGTAGCCCAACATCGCTGTCGCAGCTTTGGTGATGAATAGGCACTTTCCTTCCTGGTCTAAGGCAAACATCGGGACGTCGACTGATCCGAGTAAACCGAGTTTCTCGGTCAGGAGTTGACTGTCAGTTTTTTCCAGAGATGATTTGCTGGCGGTTCTCAAGACCAAAACCACACCGTTCATCTGTCCGTCATGGTCGCGTAGCGGTGTCGCGATTTCGGTTACGGGAATTTCTGAACCATCACGAGTGACCATCAGGACTGGTGATCCGAGAGCAATCACTGCGTTGTTACGCATCACTCGATCAACCACGCCCTCAACTCCTTCGCGTGTTTCATGGTCCAGTATTTGGAAAATCTCACGAAGGTCTCTTCCGCGCGCCTGCGCCTCGGTCCAGCCAGTTAAGGATTGAGCAACCGAGTTCATTAAACTGACTTTGCCCCTGGCGTCTGTGGTGATTACTGCGTCTCCAATACTCTTAAGCGTGACAGCGAGTTCCTTTTTGACTCGCGCCGCTGTTTCTTCCAGTTGACTATGGGACATGGTAAGCGCGCTCACGGAAACCGCAGCTAACATGAATACAGTCAGGCGAAGCAGATCGTCAGCTCCGAGCGCGAAGGAGTTGGTGGGGATTACGAAAAACAAATTACAAGCCGCCGTCGACAGGACACAAGACACCAGACCCGGACGGAGACCTCCGTACCATGAACTAAATAGAACTGCGAGGAAGAAGAGAAGTGAGACTGCGGGATTGATGAAAGACCACAGCAGGTAAGTGCCCAGGCACGCAATAGCTATCGCTGCCAGAACACTGGCATAGCGAACAAGCGGATCAGCGCGGCGTAGGTAGAGCGGTGTTCGGACGCTCAGGTCTTGGGGGCTGAACATAACCAAACTAGGTAACGCAAAGACCAGGGCAGAGGCTCCAAAGCTATTCAGAAGTACAGCGACCGATGCCCGACGAGCTTGCTCAATCCATAGTGAACGAGGATTGTACGAAACCTTACACCAGCGTCTTACTCTGGGATATATCTGGAGAAGGTTTCGACGATTTCATACAACGAAATCGATAAGCCGTATCGCTTACAACCTTCTCGGGATTGGAGGGGATTCTCCAAAACTGGGGATATCGAAAAGGCAACAGCGGAAGTATTAGAAAACGTTCAATGCCGCCTATTATTCTGAAAGCAAGAATTCTGTCAAGCCATTTGTCCCAGAACGGGCGCGAAAAATTGTTGAGCATTGTTGACCACGTTGAACGCGACGGGCTGTTAGAGATGATCGAACAAGCCAACAATGATAAACGACCGGGGCGCTTTTTCTTGGACCAGGTGGGCCATCAGGCCGGCGAAGCTTGAGAGGTCTGCGCAACCGTGACTGTTTCCAGGGCTACCGGCCAATTCTTTTGCCAGTGAAGGACAGACGACGCCGGCAGTTATGACAGTCCGAATCAATGCCCAAACATAAAGCGACCCCTGCGTATGGGTTCGTCGAAGGCCCGAAGTTATAGCGGGCGCTGATCACGCGATGGGTGCCCCGTTTCTTTTCAACAAGGCGGAGTCTTCACAACATTATTGATGACGGGCAGCCAGTTGCTTTGCTTTGCGCGCTGGTTTTGAGGGCGACTCTCGCGCCTCCCGTTGCCTAGATGAATACTCGAATGATTACAAAGACAACGACAAGGCTGAGAAAACCGCCAGAGAATGTAAAAGCGCGCTCGATAGGTTGACTCTCGCGTCTCAAGAGCGCGCGCATGATCACCACTCCACATTTCCACCCGTCATGTTGATAAAGGGGTAGCAGGTTCCCACCTGCGAGCAGAAGATTCATCCATCCGAAAATTGTTCCGTACGAAGCCAGGCCTAAAATTGCGTTGAAAATGATTCCGCCGAGATGCACGCACAACTGTTGTTGAGCTGTTCGCTCTTCCAGGGCAGAGCCATCGAGCATCACAAAAGAGCCCACAGGAAACGCGCGCAGACTCAACCGAATTCCGCCCAGACGAATACCGAAGAGTCTGGGCCCGATTCCTAAACCAATCTCGGACGCTCGCACGTTGCACCTTCTGGCAACAATCAGATGTCCCAGTTCGTGAACGATCATGGCGAGGACGCTACATATGACAACGTAAAAAATAATCACAATGATTTCAGCAGCTTGTATCGACTGATTACGGAAGTGCGCGTTAGGTAGGAAAAGCGGGCCGGCTCCACGTTTCGTTTGTCAGGAAACGTTGGCCACATTGCACGTTGTCAAGACTCGTGCCGCTCAAACGACGCCTCACTCACGACATCAAAGCCTGCAGTGTTGAGGTGTTGGCCAACCTTTAATGAAAGGAGTGACGAAAACTGTGACTATGAATCAGACGGAATTTGGAATGTTTACGCTGGACGCGAGATATCGGAAGTGAGGTAAGTAGATCAACAGCCTTGACTCATGAAGGTTAGAGAATTGAACGGAAGCAGCACAAAAGCGTGGAGGGTCTTCTGTAAGTTCACTCTGGAAAGAATGCTACAAGTCGTCTACGCCATTGCCTTCGGTTATAGATCGCACCACGCTCATTAATTCCACCACGTCCACAGGCTTCGTTAAATAGCCGAGGCAGCCCGCCGCAGTTGCTTCAGCCCGAAGGTCAAACGCATCATGAGCAGAAACGATAACGACAGGTATGTTTGCGGTTTCCGCCTGTCTGCGAAGGCGCCAAATGGCGCTCAATCCATCTGTGCCAGGCATGCTGAGGTCCATCAGGATCAGTTCTGGAATACGTTTCAGTGCCTCGGCCTCGGCTTCCGTGGCGGTAGCAGCCTCAATCACGAGAAAACCTTTGTTGCGAAGTAATCGGGACATCAGCGAACGAATGTCCTCATCATCGTCGACGACCATAATAGTTGGCGGTGATTCCATTACATTGAATCTCAAATTCGTGGCGACAGAGGTCTTGGGAGGTAACAATAGTATACGCAGGCCAGGGAAAATGTTTTAGTCGTCGCTCTAACTCGGTCGCCGCGGGCAAATCCCTTCGATTTGGACTGCACAAAAAAAGCGGCTTCGCGATGAAACGAAGCCGCTGTTCTTATAGGGAAGGGAACTCTGTTTACATTCCCATTCCGCTCATTCCGCCCATGCCGCCCGGCATCGCCGGACTTCCTTTATCTTCATCAGGGACGTCTGCCACCATCGCCTCCGTCGTCAGCATCAGGCCGGCGATTGACGCGGCGTTCTGCAGCGCAATGCGCGTCACCATTGCAGGATCAATAACACCCGCTTTGACAAGATCCTCGTACTGCTCGGTCTGCGCGTTGAAGCCAAAGTTCTCGTTCTTTTCGGAACGAACACGCTCGACAACAACCGCGCCTTCCTTGCCGGCGTTCTGCACGATCTGGCGCAGAGGCTCCTCTAGTGCGCGGCGGACAATGTTGACGCCGATCTGCTCGTCGGGGTCGCCTTCGCCATCCTTGTTAGTCAGGAACTTCTCGAGCGCCTTGGCCGCACGAACCAACGCAACGCCGCCGCCCGGCACAATGCCTTCCTCCACAGCAGCACGAGTTGCATGCATTGCATCCTCAACGCGAGCTTTCTTCTCCTTCATTTCCGTCTCGGTCGCTGCGCCAACTTTGATGACCGCGACACCGCCGACGAGCTTCGCGAGACGCTCCTGGAGTTTCTCGCGATCATAGTCAGAGCTGGTATCGTCAATCTGAACGCGCAGGGTCTTCACGCGACCTTCAATGTCGGCGTGCTTGCCGGCGCCTTCAACAATTGTTGTGTTGTCCTTGTCGATGGTGATTTTCTTGGCGCGACCCAGGTCCTCAATCTTCACGTTCTCCAACTTGATACCGAGATCTTCGCTGATGACCTTGCCATCGGTAAGAATGGCAATGTCTTCGAGCATCGCCTTACGCCTATCGCCAAAGCCAGGCGCCTTGACTGCCGCGATGTTAAGTGTGCCACGAAGTTTATTGACCACGAGTGTAGCCAGCGCTTCGCCTTCGACGTCCTCGGCGATGATCAGCATCGGCTTGCCCATCTTGGCGATTTGCTCAAGTAGCGGCAGCAGGTCTTTCATTGAGCTGATCTTTTTCTCGTGAATAAGAATCAGTGGATTCTCGAGCGTCGCTTCCATGCGCTCGGGATCGGTTACGAAGTAGGGCGAAAGATAGCCGCGATCAAATTGCATTCCTTCGACCACTTCCAGCGAGGTCTCCATTGTCTTCGACTCTTCGACCGTGATGACACCGTCCTTGCCGACCTTATTCATTGCTTCGGCGATGATGTTTCCGATCGTCGAATCACCATTTGCCGAGATCGTTCCGACCTGCGCGATCATGTCGCCCTTGACATCCTTCTTCATCCGTTTGATCTCTTCCGTTGCGCGCACGACGGCCTTATC
>JALZOO010000556.1 GCA_030913905.1 Acidobacteriota bacterium | reverse complement strand
GTGTACACCCGATGGTGCAGACCTGCGGACATTAAGTGGACACTAAATTGAAAAGTAAGCGGATTCGCTGAGGAAAACTGAAAAAGTATGGTGCCGAAGGGGGGACTCGAACCCCCACGAGTTGCCTCACACGGCCCTCAACCGTGCGCGTCTGCCAGTTCCGCCACTTCGGCTTTAGATTTCACGCTAGTAGTTCAGAGTTTAACCTTTAGGTTTGTCCTGGATAAACGCAACTAAAGCTTGAACTCTGAACTTCTTGAATGACCACACACGCAACCTAAAGGTTGAACTCTGAACTTCTTGCACTTACTTCGAAGCGCTGGGAGAAGCAGCCACTGAAGCGGCAGGCGACGGAGCAGGTGTGGTTACCGCCTCAACGCTGGGCGCGGGTGACGCTACCGGCACAGGCGTCGGCGTCGCCTCCGGTGTGGTTGATTGCAAAACGGAGCGCGAACCTGTAATGCCCGGCAGCGAAAGCATCAGGGCAATCAACATGAAGCTGGCCGCAGCGCCGATGGTGATTTTTCCAAGGATGCTCGCCGTACCGCGCGGGCCAAATGCTGTGCTCGATACGTTACCGGAGAAAAGATCGCCTGCACCCGACTTGCCCGGCTGCAACAGAATCACGACCACCAGCACAACGCAAGAGAGAATGAATAGCCCGTATAAGGTGTAAGTCAACATAAGAGCGTGAATGGTAAATGGTGAATAGTAAATGGTAATTGGAGGACGGCCTCGCGGCCTCTTGTAACCTGTTGAGGCCTCGGGTTCTCCTATTTACGATTTACTATTTACTCCCCTTACCGCCTTTCAAAACTGGACAGACAAGAATGTCTGTCCTACTTGTAATTAACAATCTGCGCGAAGCTTTCGGCTTTCAAACTCGCACCGCCCACCAGTGCACCATCAATGTCTTCCTGCGACATCAAACCGGCAACGTTATCCGGCTTGACCGAGCCGCCATAGAGAATCCGCACGTCTTTGGCCACTTGATCGGAGTACCTTTCCACGAAAACGCGCCGGATAAACGCGTGCATTTCCTGCGCTTGCTCCGGCGTCGCTGTACGTCCAGTACCGATGGCCCAAACAGGCTCGTAGGCGACGATGATACGGTCGAGGTCTGAGGCTGTCAACCCGCTGAGTCCGCCGCTAAGCTGACCGCTAACAACTCGTTCCGCGGTTCCCTGCTCACGCTGTTCAAGGCTCTCGCCCACGCACAGAATCACGGAAAGATCCGCACCCAGGCCAGCCTGACACTTGCGGTTAATCATCGAGTCGGTTTCGAAATAAAGCTGTCGGCGCTCGGAATGGCCGACGATTACATAGCGTGCACCTGCGTCGCGAACCATGAATGCAGCAACCTCGCCTGTATGCGCTCCTTCTTCAACTTCCGTCGAACAATTCTGCGCGGCCACGCTGATGTTGGAGCCTTCTAGCCGGTCGGCGACAATCCTCAACGCTGTGAACACAGGAGCAACTACAACTTCGCAGTGATTCGCATTGGCAACCAGCGGCTTGAGGGCAAGCACGGTCTCAACCGCTTCGCCAATCGTCTTATACATCTTCCAGTTTCCGGCAATGACAGGTTTTCGCATGACAGAATTGTA
Source organism: Acidobacteriota bacterium (assembly GCA_030913905.1). Classification (GTDB taxonomy): domain Bacteria; phylum Acidobacteriota; class Blastocatellia; order Pyrinomonadales; family Pyrinomonadaceae; genus PSRF01. The sequence continues at coordinate 1,107 of JALZOO010000556.1, read as the reverse complement.
CTTGGTTCTTTGTTCTTTGTTCTTAGTTCTTTGGTCCTTGCACTTTGGAATTGGTCGTTCCCTAGTTCCCCTTGGGGTCACGGCACCCTAAGAAACTAACTGCAAAGAACCAAGAACAAAGCACAAACCTCAAAGTTCACTTGTCGTCAACGCCGTAACCCCAGGCAATTCCTTGCCGGCTAGAAATTCGAGCGTGGCTCCGCCGCCGGTCGAGATATGCGTGATTCGATCGGCAACGCCGGCCTGCGTTACTGCCGCCACTGAATCGCCGCCGCCGACAATTACCGTAGCGCCGCGGTCCGCGGCTTCGGCAACAGCTCGCGCGATTGCGATTGTACCTTCGTTGAATGGAGGTTCTTCAAACACACCCATCGGTCCATTCCAGATTATCGTCTTCGCGTCGAGAATCGCATTCTTGAAATGGTTGGCAGTTTCGACACCAATGTCCATGCCCGCATGCCCCGCGTTGGTGAACTCAATCGGGATTGTCTTGGCTACGATCTTGTCGCCTTTTATCGGCTCGTAACTGTCAACCACCTGGTGGTCAGTCGGCAACAGTATCTCGACACCCGCAGCTTCCGCGCGTTTCTTGATCTGCAGCGCCGTATCGAGCATATCGTTTTCAACCAGCGACTTGCCGACTGTAAATCCTTCGGCTTTGAAAAAGGTGTAGGCCATTGCGCCGCCGATCAAAATCTTATCGACGCTCCGATCTATGAGGGCGTTGATGACCGGAATCTTGTCCGAGACTTTTGCTCCGCCGAGTATCGCCACGAATGGGTGTTCGGGATTGCTGATGACGCGCCCGAGATAGTCCAACTCTTTCTGCATCAACAAACCGGCAGCGGCTTTCTCCACATGTTTAGTTATTCCCACAGTTGATGCGTGAGCGCGATGCGCAGCGCCAAAGGCATCGTTGACGTAAAGGCGATCGCAGAGGTTGGCGAGTTGCCGCGAAAACTCCTCGTCGTTCTTCTCTTCTTCTTTGTGGAAGCGCAGGTTTTCCAGTAACAGAACATCGCCGTCCTGCATCGAGGCAGCCTTCGACTCCGCTTCTTCACCCACGCAGTCGGTAGCGAAAGCAACCGGCTTCCCGAGCACGCCCGA
>JALZOO010000529.1 GCA_030913905.1 Acidobacteriota bacterium | reverse complement strand
ACGCGACCGGATCGAGATCGCGGAAAAGACTGGCGCCGTCCCTCGACCAACTCCACCAGTAATTCCACGACAGTCGCTCCAGCGCTTGAAGAGGAAACGGTAGGGTGGGACGTTCAATCAAAGTTTTTTTGTTCAGCGGTTCAATCGTTTCAATCATGACAATGTAGGATAGTTCTCACCTGGCATCGACAAAGAGATTTGACTGGTCGGTCTTGCACAAAAGTGCTTCGCTTTACCCGGTATCAGAACCGGGAGCGGTAGCGACCGGGTCGCCTCTACACCAAGACAACTCTCTTTTGGCGGTTTCGCTCGCTGTAGCTTCCGTCTACGCCGACCCGGTCGCTCTGATACCGCTATCGGATTTATGTACTTTTGTTCAAAGCCCCGCATAAAACAAAGCGGTTCTTATAACACACACTTGCCGATCAGCCGAATTGGTGGTGTTTCAGAAATTTGTCGGCGTCCGCAAGACTGAAGAAGACAAGCCGGACTTCGTGAAGCATTTCGTCAGCTTTTAGAAAATCTGAAATTGCTGTGGAGGAAACCTTTGCTGCCTGGTTTAGTGGATATCCAAACGCGCCTGTTGAGATGGCAGGAAAGGCTATCGATTTCAGAGAATGATTGGCGGCTAGTTGTAGAGAATTGGTGTAACACGCTGCCAGCAATTGCGCTTCTTCCCCGCCATGCTGGCCAAAAATTGGTCCAACAGTATGAATGACAAACCGCGCCGGCAGATCTCCCGCGGTTGTTATTACAGCTTCACCGGTTGGAAGACCTTTTGGGAATTTTGTGCGCCTGATTTCGCGGCATGCCTCGGTGATCGCCCGGCCGCCGCTGCGATGAATAGCGCCGTCGACTCCACCACCGCCCAACAGAGCAGCGTTGGCCGCGTTTACTACTGCGTCAACTTGCTGGCGGGTAATGTCTCCGACCGTCGCGACGACACGTCCGCCGAGAAAGGAATGTTCGGGTTTAGAACTCAAGGCAAGGAGCAAGATAGCAAATGCCATCCACTAATTACACTAAACAACACCAAAGGTTGTTCGTGTAGTTTCGTGTAATTCGTGGATTGTATTATGGGCCACCTCGGGTTCGGCTTTGCCGGCGGATGTGAGGCGGTGGCTATGCCCCGCCGACAGCAGCCAGACTATTCCCAGGGCTATGCCCTGGTTCCGGGCTTAGCCCTCGGACTTATTGGGCCAAAGGCCGCACTAAGGGCCAGCCCAAATATGAAAAGGCTTCTCGACGGCGGGGCGTAGCCACCGCCTCACATCCGGCGGCAAAGGCGAAACGCAGGACGCGGGAACTTGTGATTCAAAGCTGATTATTTCTGAACTGACTCGACGACTACCCATCTTCGTCGGCTGATGCACTAGCTTCCTCGCGTGGCGCCCTTTCTTCGTCGCGTGGTTTGACCTCAACTTCGTCAAACATGTCCTGCCGTCGGAGCGCCTCGGCAACGCCCTTCGCTTTCAACTCAGTCAAAGGATGCTCGGCATCAGTACTCGCGATTTCGAACAGACGATCGTCGAGCATTACGACGCCCAACGAACCGAGCTTAACGCCCGACGTGATCTGTATCTCATCCATGTTGTGGATTTTGAATCGTCCGGTTTGCTCGACCCAGTCTTCAATGAAGGGATCGCGGAGAGCGTGTTCGGCTTCGGATTCCGAAAGATATGCCCCCTCGACGATTAGACAATATTCGCGCACGTTCCCAGCTAATCAGCCGTGAGTCAAAAATGAGTCAAGATTGGTTTGGAAAAGCTTCGATCTAACCAGCATGCGAAGGTAACTCTATCACCCCGCTCCAACGCATTCCAAGAAGAATGTGGTAGTGGATTAGTCCGGAATCTCATTAGCACCGCACTTAAGTGCGGTGACTAGAGTAATGGGACCGTGATTCCAACCGTTTCAACAGTTTCATTCGTAAACCGTTGAAACGGTTTTGGGGCATGGATCATCCGCGCATCACCTGGCTAAAGCCAGGTGCTAATAAGATTCCTTCACTGGAAACTGGCCGGAACTTGAAAAACAAAAACAAGAACCGCCGGGAACGGGAGTTCCACGGCGGTTTGGTTTATTTGCCTGGACCCGCGCTTACGCAGGTCTGGCCGACTGCTCGTTGAGGGCCCTTTTCAGGCGCTCGAAGTGGGAATCGAAGCTAACGAACCCATCCATGCCCTGGAAGAACGCCTTTCCGCCTGTTTCGTTAGCCAGCCGATTAAGCGCGCTCTGCCCGTAACCCGCGGCCAGACGGCTGTAACTCGTCAACCCCACGGACGGCGCATAGAAAGCATAGACTGCAATGTCTCGAGCATTGGCTTGCTTGATGGCGCGCTCGAGGTCGAGCGTGTGGCCGGCGCTGCTTGAGTCGAACCCGTGCGAAGTGTCGAGTCCATCTGAAACAAGCAATACCGCGTTTCGGCTTCGGGAGTTTCCATCGAACTTACGAAAAGCTTCGATCAGCTCAACGTACGGATTGTACGGGGACGCTGTTGTGCTCGAGCGCGGCATCCGCAAGGAACGCGCTGCTTTGTCCAGTTCAGTCGTAAACGGCTGCCGGACCTGCAAACTGCCCGAAGTTATGTAGCCGACCATCACACGCGATCCGTTGGGAAGCGAGCGGATGAAGTCGCG
>JALZOO010000514.1 GCA_030913905.1 Acidobacteriota bacterium | reverse complement strand
AGTCTCCAGTCTCCAGTCCGGGCAGGGGGGTCTTGGAACAGCGGATGAAAAATGGCGATGAGCGCCGAAGGAGCGGAAGTTAGTAGCCCCGGGCGTCAGCCCGGGGTCTAGTCGCCATAAACGTTTCAAGCCCGCGAAGCGGGCGGCAGAAACATTCGTGATGCTCAATGCCATTGGCAGTTCAACCAAATAAGCAGTGTCGCCCCTTCGGGACTCGATTTGGAAACAGACTCTTTACCCCGGGCTGACGCCCGGGGCTACTAACTCCCGCTCCTTCGGAGCTAAGCACAAAGAACAAACAACAAAGTTCCAGCCTTACAATTTCAAAATGCTTGCATCGTCAACGTCGAGCGATTCCCGGTTGCGGAAGATCGTAATGATGATGCCAAGTCCAACTGCTGCTTCAGCCGCCGCCACGGTCATCACTATGAAGACGAAAAGTTGACCCGTAACGTCCTGGAAGAAACTCGAGAACGCGACAAACGTGAGATTCACTGCGTTAAGCATCAACTCGATGCACATGAACATGGCAATGACGTTGCGCTTGATAATCACGCCCGCCGCGCCAATCGTAAAAAGAATGGCTGAGAGAGCGAGATACCAGGATAGTTGTGGTTCAATCACGTCAATCCTCCCTTCGCAGCTTGGGATCAACTTTCAGCAACCGGGCGGCTTCATCCGTAGTCTCAGCAATGGCCGGGGGTAGATCGCTGTCGGCGTCGGGATCGACGAGATCCAAAGGTAGAACCGCGGCGCCGGGAACGACACGCGCTCTTAGCGATCTGATCGGCGACGTGCGCGCCAGCGACATCGCTCCAACCATGGCCATCAGCAACAGGACGGACGTGATCTCAAATGGCAGCAAGTATGCCGTAAACAGGCCCACGCCGATTGAATGAGTTTGCCCCACGTCTGAAGCGGGCCCGGCAGTATTGCCGGGAGAAGTCTGCACTGAGTAAAGAATAAAAGCCGTTTCGGCGATGAGTATGGCGGCCATCCCAATCGCTACGGGTACCAACCACGTGAGTCTCTTGCGCCGCGGATCCACGTGTTCGACGTTGAGCAGCATGATTACAAAAATCACCAGCACCATGATCGCGCCGGCGTACACAATCACCTGCACGGCGGCAATGAACGGCGCAGCCAGCATGATGTAAAGAGAAGCCAGCGCAATGAAAACGCCGATGAGCGAGATGGCGCAGTAGAGCGGATTGCTCTGCGAGACCACGGCGATCGCGCAACCAATCGCAAGCCCGGCAAAGATGATGAAAAGAATCGTCGTCATCAGAAATCGTACTTTGTTCTTAGTTCTTTGAACTTTGTACTTTGTACTTTGTCAGTTGTTAGTGGTCAGTTGTCAGTTGTTTGATAGTTGCGTCAGTGTTGGCCCCAATCGGACTCCCTCTGTAGAACAACTAACAACGGACCACTGACAAAGCACAAAGTTCAAAGTACAAAGATCAAGGCGTCGTAAAAAACAGCACCGTTGCAGTCAAAATAATGTTCAGAATTGCCGCCGGCAGTAGAAACTTCCAGCCGAAACTCATTAATTGATCGAAACGAAATCGCGGCAGCGTCCCGCGCAACCAGATGTACAAGAACAGAAAGAACAGAATCTTCGCCAGGAAATAGAGCACGCCGAGTAGCGGGAATTGAGCTACGCCGGGTCCGTTCCAACCACCCAGAAACAGCGTGGTCGCCAACATCGACACTGTGATCATGTTGATGTATTCGGCGTTGAAAAACAGCAGGAACTTGATCGAGCTGTATTCGGTATGAAAACCCGCTACCAATTCAGTCTCGGCTTCCGGCAAATCAAAAGGCACGCGGTTGGTTTCCGCAATCGCGGCGATCAAATACAGAATGAAGCCAAGAGGTTGATAAATGATGTTCCACTGCAGGCCATACCAGCCCGACTGCTGTTCCACGATGTTGTAGATGTCGAGTGTGCCGGATATCAGGATCACACCGATCAGCGACAGCCCCAGCGCCAGCTCGTAAGAGATCATTTGCGCAGACGAGCGGAGGCCGCCCATCAGGCTGTACTTGTTGTTTGAAGACCAGCCGGCGAGCGCGATGCCATAGACGCCGACGGAAGTCACGCCCAGCACATAAAGCAGCGCCACATCAAAGCGCGCGATGACCAGAGGAAAGGTGCCGAGGAAGGGAAGCGTGACGGTGGGTCCGAAAGGGTAGACGACGATCGCCATGATCGCAGTTACTACCGCAATCACTGGGGCCAGCAGAAACACGAAGCGCGTCGACTGATCGGGGACCAGATCTTCCTTCATCATTGTCTTGATGAAGTCGGCAAAGGGTTGCAGGACTCCACCAAACCCGACACGGTTTGGTCCAACCCGGCCCTGGATAAACGCCAGCACTCGCCTTTCGGCCAGCACGGTAAACGCGACCAGCAACATGATCGACAGGAAGGCGACGCTGATCGCTACCAAAAGTAGCCCCGCATGAATGTAAGGGTTTGTTAAGTCCATGACTCAATTGCCGATTGCCGATTGCCAATTGCCGATTGACTTCTCATCCCACACCATCTTTCAATCGGCAATCGAAAATCGGCAATTGGAAATGCTTTAGTCGCCGGACACTGCCACTTCGCTACGCAAATCCGCATCCACTGTAATTTGATACAAAGGCGATACTCGAACTGTTTCAGGGCGCGGATTGCCTGCAGCCAACAAATGAAATTGCGGCACCTTGTCAGTCAGAGTTCCAATCTTGAACAACTCATGACCCACACGCGGCGTTACGGAAGGTTTCTCTCCCGGGTCCGGCAACGTTTCAACGGCCTGGCGCAGAACCTTTAGCTCCTCCGACACGTCGCGTTGCGCCGCGATCGGATATCGGGCCTGCACGGGACTGGTTTCATCCTTGAGCAACGGATAGCGAAGTCCCGAATAAGCCGGAACGCGCTCGGCAATTTCGCGGAACACGGCGCTGGCCGAAAGCTCGAAGCCGAAATTCATATCCAACTCCGTCGCCAGTTGCGCCGTAATCATCCAGTCAGACTTCGACTGACCCACTGGCGGAATTGATTGGCGCACACGCTGCACGAAGCCGTCGTTGTTGGTAAAAGTTCCGTCAATCTCGGCGAACGATGCCGCCGGCAACACCACATCAGCGAAGGCGGTCGTGTCAGTTTCGAAGAGTTCCTGGACTACCAGAAACTCGAGCCGGCTCAACGCTTCTTCGCGACCAGCTAACTGGTCCGGAAGAAAACTGCCTGCGATGTACATTGAGCGGATTGAGTCGCCGGCGGCATCGAGCATCCGCGCGGCACTCATCTCGCTGTCCATCATTCCCATGTCATGTGCGCCGACACTGTTGTTGTAAAGCGGAAGCGGATGAAGCAGCACACGCCGGCTATCGGCCCGAAGCGAGTACGGCAGTTGGGCTATCAAGGCCTGGGCAGCAGCACTCAACTCGCCTCCAAACATGAGCACGACGTCGCCCTGCGTTTCGTCGATGGTTTGCCTCAACGTGTGGAGCTCTTCGCCTTCGATACCGCATTTCGCCGGGCCACTGCTGTTGGATTTGTCAGCGAGCGCCAGCACAAGGGCGTCTTCGGTTCCGGGGGCAATGTGAATAAATTGCGCTGCCTGCTCGACCAATCTGATAGGGACGCTGTTGACAACAATCAGCTTGGCAGCTCCGTTTCGCACCGCCTGCCGGATTTGTTTGCCGGTTAGCGGCTGGAGCTCTTCTGGTTCGCCGCCAATCACTACAATCGTCTTCGCGTAACGAATATCACGGTGAGTTGCCAGAGGCCCGCCCAGATTATTGAAGAACGGCTTCAGACTGAACGTATCGGTGGTTGTGAAGTTGGTCGTGCCCACCAACTCAGTCGCAAACTTGTAGAGCAGATAGTTTGCCTCGTTTGTAATACGTGGACTGCCAACCACGGCGAGCGAATTGGGTCCGTGCGCATCGACGGATGCATCCAGCTTCTGCGCCACGTGGCGGATTGCTTCATCCCAGGTTGCGGGAATGAGCTTGCCACCCTTCTTGTATCGAATCAGCGGGGTTCGAATGCGATCTTCGTGATTCACGAAGGGATGGCCGAAGCGGCCCTTGATGCAAAGAAACTCGCCGTTAAGTCCGTTTACGTAGCGATCACGAGCCACGATACGCATCAATTCACCGCCGCGGGAGCCGAGGGACATCTGGCAGCCGTCGGAACAATAGGTGCACGTCGAAACTGTCTGGGCCAACTCCCACGGCCTGGCCTGGTGACGATAGGTCCCATCGAGCAGCGTTCCGGTGGGACACACTTCGATGCAATTGCCACACTGTGAACAATCAAGCCAGCCGCCGTAGGTTCCGATTACGGTATTGGCGCCGCGTCCGCCCGCCTCGATTGCATCTTCACCCATCCACTCATCGCAGACGCGCGTGCAGCGTTTGCAGAGAATGCACCGCTGCGGATCGTTAGCGACGATTGGCGAAAGATATTTTTCCGGATGGTAATTCTTCTTTTCGGTGAATCGCTCTTCGAGTCCGCCCCAGTCAAACGTCATCTCCTGCAATTCACATTCGCCGCCGCGATCGCAAACCGGGCAATCGAGCGGGTGGTTGGCGAGCAGGAACTCGAGCATCGAGCGCTGTGCCTTTTCAATTTCGTCACTCTGCGTGGTGACCACCATTCCGTCAGTGCAGATGATGGTGCAGGAGGTTTGCAGCTTTGGCATCTTCTCGATACGCACCAGACACATGCGACACGAGGCCTGCAGCGCGAGATCGGCGTAGTAACAGAACGATGGAATGTCGAAAGCCTTTTCGCGGCACACGTCGATCAGACGCGCGCCCTT
>JALZOO010000509.1 GCA_030913905.1 Acidobacteriota bacterium | reverse complement strand
TCATAGTCGCGTCCATGCGCGCAAGTCAGCGGCATCGCGTACGACGGGATCGGCCAGGACAGCAAGCTCCTACACTCGCTAATAGGGCATAACCGAGGATGTGTGTGGCAATAATGCCTCGCAGTTCGTCGATCGCCCGAAGTCCACCAAGTGTCATCCACCTTCGTTTACACCCGACGCCTATTCAGAAGGAGACAAGACGATGAAGGCACATGCGTTTGTAATTACACTCGGGGTAGTTCTGTTGGCGATCGTCGTACCGCTGGGCATGCTGAGCAAGGCTCAGGATAAGAAGGGCGAGCAACGTTCCGCGATTAGCGACTACCGTTTGTCCGGCCCATTCACTCACAAGAATCTGACAATTTTTCTTATTCACGGGAAGAGTGTCGTAGTGACTAAAAAGTTCATTACGCTGCAGGAGGCGCTTGTGCAGAAGAAGGTTGTGGTCTATGAGACGAAGACCGTAAACGAGCTCGCTATCGAAAACCTGTCTGACGAAGACGTTTACGTGCAGTCGGGTGACATCGTAAAGGGTGGACAGCAGGATCGAATGATGGCCGTAGATCTGATCGTGCCACCAAAATCCGGAAGAATGCCGATCGCTGCGTTTTGCGTTGAGCATGGACGGTGGAGCAAGCGCGCAAGCGAACGCGTCGAAGTGTTTTCCAGTTCCGCGGAGGTGGCATCGACAAAGGACTTGAAACTCGCCGCAAAAAGCGCGAGGTCTCAGGGAGAGGTCTGGGCAAACGTAACTGTCGCGCAGGACAAGTTGAGTCAGAACGTTAGCGAAACGGTTAACTCCAGCCAGTCGGCGTCGAGCCTCCAGTTGTCTCTCGAAAATAAGAAAGTAATGGAAACCGCGGATGCCTACATCAAAGCTTTGTCCGGAATAACCAGCGGCAAGAACGATGTGATTGGTTACGTGTTTGCCATTAATGGCAAGTTAAACAGTGCAGACGTTTATGGCTCAAGCGAACTATTCAAGAAGCTCTGGCCCAAGCTCCTGAAAGCCAACGCGGTTGAGGCAATAGCGGAGCTGCAGAAGGATAAGTTCAAACCCGCGTCTGCTGAACAAGCGAAAGCGTTTTTGACCGAAGCGGAATCAGGGCGCGCTGCAGAGAAAAACGTGACGGGTCGAGTGAAACTCGTCACGCGCGAGGACTCCAAGAATATTTTCTTTGAAACCCGAGACGAAGCGCAGCAAGGCGCCTGGGTCCATAGGAACTACATCAAGAAGGAATAAGGCGGCGGGAAAGGGGCAAGGGCAAAGGGGAAAGGGGAAAGGGGCAAGGGGAAGGTGGCAAGGGCAAAGGGGAAAGGGTAAGAATGGAAGACGAATCGGAAGCGAGTCCCTTTGCCCTTTCCCCAACGTCTTAGTGCACCAGCTTCGTTGAATACATCACGCCATACATCGCGTCCTGATGTTTCTGGAATCCGGTGCCATTGCTGGAAAGCATCAGGTTAACCATCTGAACCTGTCCCGCGTATTTGCGATAAGCCAGCCATTGCAGCCGTCTGAAGTCGTCAGGTTTTTCCGGATTCGCCTCGCGAAACTGGACGCCCTTTAGGCCGTCAATTTCAACCCACTTCACATCGTCAACTTCACCATTCTTGAATCGCGTTTTGGCGCCATCGTAAAACGCCTTGATGCTGGACTCTGTGGGAAAGCTTTCGTCCATAGGCGAAATGCTGACGATCAAGTTAGCTGCCTCAGAACCACCAGGCGAGCGCCAGACAAGCATCTTCGACTCGTTGCTGGTTTCCTTCCAATTTGCGGGAACGGTCCATGACATTCCCTGTGCGTCCCACTTAACTGTTTGCCCGCCGGCGATAGCTTCCGTCTGCGCGGCGGTCGGGGTGCCTTGCTCAACCTCGCCTTCGCCTTCACTTGACGACGTCGCTGACTTTCCCGCGTCTCCCGAGCTGCCAGACGGTTTCAATCTGTTAGTTAGGTTGCAAAACGAAAGGGCAAAGCCGAGAACAGCAATTCCTAAAATAGTTTTCATTTGATCCACGCTCACAGGGAATAAAGTCGAAGAGCAGAGCGCTTCTATTCTAAAACAAGTCTCAAGTCAACCAGAGACTGTACTTTGAGCTTTGTACTTTGTTCTTCGTGCTTCGTTCTTTGTCCATCGTGCTTTGCGGATTTGAACTTTGCGAGAGCCAGGTCAAAGAACAAAGTACCAAGGACAAAGTACAAAGAATGAAGCACGAATTGATTTGAAGTTTGCCTATGGTCC
>JALZOO010000479.1 GCA_030913905.1 Acidobacteriota bacterium | reverse complement strand
GCCTTTCAGAGACTGTGTCAGAACTCGTGGCGTTATTAGGTTGTGGGCTCCTCCAGGCTTCTACGCGAGTAGGTCATGGGCTCAAGTTTGCGAAACTGCGAGCAGAATGTTTTGACGCTGAGATTTTCACCCTCAAACCGGTTGCAGTTTCAGCTTTTCGATCATGGTCGCAACGCCCATGATCGACATCACTCTTTTGAAGTTGTAACTCAACACCGTCAGTTTGATCTCGGTGGCTACATTCTTGAGTCCTTTCAACAGAAAGCGATCGTGGTTCATCGCTACCTTGATAGTCCCAAAAGGATGTTCGGAGAGCGCTTTCCGAAGCACCAGCATCTCCGGATGCCCACGCATACGTGCTTGCAGTCGTTCCAGCACTTCGTGATGCACCCAACGTTTTATTCTGCGGCCATATTTGCTGGTGGTGCACTGCGCTCGCAGCGGGCAGCCCTGGCACTGCTTGGTGGCATAAACCCGAAACTCTTTGTGATAGCGTGCCTTCCTGCTCGTGCGCGACATCACGGTCAACTCGGCTCCCTGCGGACAGACATACAGGTCGCGGCTGGCGTCATAGGCAAACTCTTCGCGCGCGAACAATCCGCGCCGCTTGGCATTGCCCAACTCCGGCACCGGCACGTAGGCAGTAATCTTTTCATCTTCACAAGCTTTGATTACTTCACCACCAAAGTAGCCACCATCGGCCACTACGGTTAACTCTGCAACTTCAAGATCCGCTTTCGCCTGCTGGGCCATCTCGGCCAATTGCTCCTGATCCGTCACCTCATTCGTGACCGCGACCGAGGCAATCAACTTGTGTTTGCTGTCCACCGCCAACTGCACGTTGTAGCAAACATCCATCCCCTTAGCCGTCTTCATTAGCCGCGCCTCCGGGTCAGTCAGCGAGCGCTGCTTCTCACCACTCTCTTTCATCTCCACCAGCAACTCCTCGTGCTGCTTTAAATAGTCGCCAATGGTGCCGATCTTCTGCTTTAACTCCGCCGCCGTCAGTTCTGGTTCCGGCTCTGCCTCTTCCTGTTCGTCGGCCGCTTCCAACTCCGCCAGATACTGCGTTACCGCTTGCTTCTCGCGCTCGATCAGCTTGGCCAATCGGCCTTGGGTCACGTTGCGCGCCGTGCTGTTGACCGCCTTGAACTTGCTCCCGTCGATAGCCACTAACTCTTTCCCGAACAACTCAGCGCCGTTGCACCACACCCGAAACTGCACCAGCACCCGATTGATCGCTGCACCGTTCTCCTGCCGAAACCGACAAAGCGTCTTGAAGTCCGGTTGCAACTGCCCGCTCAGCCACATCAACTCCACGTTGCGCCCGCATTCCTGCTCCAACCGCCGCGACGAACGCACTCCGTTCAGATGGCCCCAGATGAAGATCCCTAACAGCACGCGCGGGTCATATCCAGGCCGTCCCGTCTCCGCCGGCTCCCCCCGCACGAACCCCAACTCATCAAAGCGCAGATACTCAATGAACGCGTCGATGGCCCGCACCGCATTGTTCTCATCGAGGTAATCATCCAAGGTGCGCGGAAACAACACGCTCTGTCCTCGTGCCGTACCGTTGATATAGCTCATCGGCTCCCCCCCCTCAAACCGATCTTGCCTCAGCCTAGTATCGCCATTTTACCGCTTCCACCCTCACCCTTGTGATAATCTTTCTTCCTTCCTGACGAATGAGTTTTGACACAGTCTCTGAAAGGCTGGGCTACTATCATTCGTCCGCTTTGCGGACTGATAAAACTACTTTTTGTGCAAAGCCTCGTGAAAGACTAGATGAAAATGGCAGGGCGGAAGAGAAGGCGGAAGGATGAAGGATGAGAAATGAAACTCGTGCGTGCTTCGAATCTCGAAGATGATCTTGATGCTTTGTTCAGGCTGCCGTTGGCGGAGTTTACTGGCGCGCGCAATGCAATCGCCGCGCGGCTGAAGAAGAGCGGGCGTGGTGATGAGGCAGTTCTTGTGAAGGCGCTAGCCAAGCCTTCGATCTCGGCGTGGGCCGTGAACCAACTTTACTGGAATCATCGAGAAGCATTCGACCGGCTGATCGCGTCAGGTGAGCGGTTTCATAAGGCCCAGACTTCTAAAGGTAGCGCAAAAGTAGCGGAGATGCGTACCGCGCTTGAAGCGCGACGCGAGGCGCTGACGCACCTTTCAGATCTGGCAACTTCGTTGCTGCGCGATTCCGGTCACAATCCGTCGCCGGACACTATTCACCGCATCACAACTACCCTCGAGGCGATGTCAGTCTACGCATCGCGTTCTGATGGGCGATATCCCGGGGGTCCGGGACGTCTGACCCACGACGTCGATCCTCCAGGGTTTGAGTCGTTGGCTTCGTTTGTCCCAAGCGCGACAAAGCAGGAGGCAGGTGGCAGGAGGCAGGCGACAGAGGACAGGAAGCAGACGGCAGGCGGCCGGAGGCAGGCGCGTCCGCTTGAAGATACGCGTAAGGCGAAGATAGCTGCGGCGAAAGTCTCACTGCAGGATGCAAAGAGATCACTGACCGAAGCGCGAGCCCGGGCACAGAGGTTGGAGGCCGCCCGAAAAAGGGCGGACACGGAAGCTAAGAAGGCGGAGAAGCGCAGGCGCGACGCGGAGGAGAACTTGGCAAACGCAAAAGCCGCCTCGGAGGATGCGGCCCAACGCGCGCGAAGTGTTGCAGTCGAGGTAGAAGAGGCCGCGAGTGCAGTGGAAGATGCCGAGCGGGCAGTTGAGGCGGCCTCGGAACAGATGGAGAGGTTGTTCCGAGAAATTTAGTTATCCGCAGATTACACAGATTACGCAGATTAGGTTATGCGGTCGAGGATGCAAACTAACAGTTTGCGTTACACCCATCCGCTATGCTTCGCACCCTCTCCCTACCCTCTCCCAAAGGGAGAGGGGTTGCGGACGGTACTGACCTCATATTCTAAGTCTGCAATCTGTGTAATCTGTGTAATCTGTGGATACTGCCTACGTAGCTAAGAGCGGGGGCAGGCCCCCTTCCTAACCGGCAAATCTATGAGACTCGAATGGTTGAAACTTAACCCGTCGTCGCCGCTACTTCATTCGGTTGTACTTCCTCAACGCTGCGACGACGCGATCGCCGGG
>JALZOO010000453.1 GCA_030913905.1 Acidobacteriota bacterium | reverse complement strand
TGAAGCGGTTTGATCCCACAACGCTGGAAATCTATCGCGCGCTCTACACTTCGGTGGCTGAGGAGATGGGCATCGCGCTTCGTCGCACTGCCTTCTCTCCTAACATCAAGGAGCGGCGTGATTACTCATGCGCCGTATTCGATCGTGACGGTCGAGTGATAGCGCAGGGCGATCACATGCCGGTCCATTTGGGTTCAATGCCAATGGCGGTCGCTTCCGCTTTGAAGAAAATCGATCTCGCGCCTGGTGATGTGGTTGCCTTGAACGATCCATTTGCCGGTGGCACGCATTTGCCCGATGTGACGCTGGTAGCTCCAGTGTGCGCGGACGCGACGGGCGACCGCCGACCGTCGACCGTCAACAGACGAGCTGCCTACCGTCTGCCGTCGTCGGTCGTCCGTCCACTTTTCTACGTCGCCAACCGTGCTCACCACGCCGACATCGGCGGCGCAAATCCGGGTTCCATGGGAATCGCGACCGATCTTTATGGCGAAGGTTTATGCATTCCGCCAATTCGCCTCATGCGAAATGGTGAAGTCGTTGAAGATGTAATGCGACTCATCCTTGCTAACGTGCGTAGCCACGACGAACGCCACGGCGACTTTCAGGCGCAGATAGGCTCGCTAAAAACCGGCTCGTCTCGGCTACTCGAGATCGTCGAACGGCGCGGCGCGCAGGAGGCCACTGCTTATGCGGCGCACCTAATCGAATATTCCGCCAGACTCATGCGACATGCGATCGATGCGATTCCGGACGGTGATTACGAAGCAGTTGATGTGCTCGATGATGACGGCGTAGGAAATCAACCAGTTCGGATCAAAGTCCGCATTGAAATTGCAGGTTCCCACGCTCGGGTTGATTTTACCGGCAGCGCCAAACAGGTTGCGGGCCCAATCAATGCAGTCGAGGCCATAACAGTCTCAGCCGTTGCCTACGTGTTTCGTTGTTTACTTGGCGCAGACGTACCTGCCAGCGCGGGTTTGATGGAGCCAATCGAAGTGATCGCCCCCGAGGGCACAGTCGTTAATGCCTCTCGGCCGGCTGCGGTGGCAGGCGGCAATGTCGAGACATCGCAGCGTATTGTTGACGTGCTTTTCAAGGCGTTGGCCCAGGCGCTACCGGAAAGAATCCCAGCTGCCAGCCAGGGCACAATGAACAATCTAACGATTGGTGGAATCGACGCGCGTTCGGGCAAGGAATTCTCCTACTACGAAACCGTCGCAGGCGGCATGGGCGCGCGGCCGCAGCATGACGGGATCAGCACGGTCCATACGCACATGACCAACAGCCTGAACACACCGGCCGAGGCCCTTGAATACGCTTATCCACTGCGCGTGCGTGAATACCGAATCCGCCGGAACTCCGGTGGAAAAGGAAAACGACGCGGCGGCGCCGGCGTGATACGAGAGATAGAAACACTGTCGCCCGCGCACATGTCTTTACTGTCAGATAGAAGAAAGCATCGGCCATACGGCCTGCACGGTGGCGGCGAGGGAGCGGCGGGCAAAGCATCAATCATTCGCAAAGGAAAAGCGAAAGCGGTTGGTTCTAAGGGAAGCTGGGAGTTGGACGCGGGTGACCGCGTGCGAATTGAAACGCCCGGCGGCGGTGGATTTGGAAAGAAGTGAATTTGGTATCAATTAGCAATCTTGGTTACGCTGAATGCTTGCGGAGCGGCTATGCCGTCTGATGTGCGGAAGGTCTCAGACCTTCCGATCAGCGGCATAATGAATCTTGGGGCTGCGCCCCAATTACCGGGCGTAGCCCGAGGAATTTCCACGGATCGAACGGTGGGGCAAGCCCCACCGCACATCAGAGGGCAGAGCCCGCACGGCTTTCCATCCTAAGTTGTCAATCTCCGATAGATCCCCGGCATGCGCTCGGGCAGCGTAAGCACGTCGTCAATAATCGTGTAGCCAATCTCGCCGTAGAGGTCGCGCAGTTCTGCTTCCGACTCGCGATCGATCGTGATGCAAAAGGGTGTAATGCCCTGATTCTTGGCCTGTCGCAAGGCTTCGCGGGTGTCCTCGCGCGCATAACGTGCGTCGCCGTAGTCATGATCGTAAGGCCGGCCGTCTGACAAAACGATCAGCAAACGCGTGCGCGCTTCCTGCTTCGCCAGCTTGGCGCTCGCATGCCTAATCGCCGCGCCCAGACGCGTGTTGTTCTGGAAGTTTATGCCGCCGATTCGCTTTTTCACTTCGTCGGAATACTGTTCGTCGAAATCCTTCACCACATAAAACTTTACATTGCGGCGACCTTCAGAAGTGAAACCGTTTATCGAGTAGCTGTCTCCCACGGCTTCCAGCGCCTCGCTCATCAACACCAAACCTTCCTTTTCGATCTCGATGATCCTGCGGCCGGGGCGCGTGTACGGTTGTAATGGATGACGACCGATGGTGCGAGCGGTTGAAGACGACTGGTCGAGCAGGAAAGAAACTGCCACGTCGCGCTGTCGCCGCAGACGCTTGGTGTAGAGGCGCTCAGACTGATGCCCGTCGGCGCGGCGATCGATCACATAATCAACTACCGCATTGAGATCAAACTCTTCTCCATCCAACTCGTTCGTGACCCGCAGCAAGTCTTCAGGCTTCATCATCTGAAACTGGTGCCGAATCGAAGAAATCACTCCCTTGTGACGCTCGCGCGTTTGGTCAACGAACGCTCGATCACCATGCTTCACATGTTTCTCCACGACGCGGCACCAGCCCAAACGGTGATCCGTCAATTCTCTGTCCCACTCGTCGTAGTTGTATGCGACCTCGCCTTCTTCAAGTACGTGTTCGGGCAGTTCAGCTTCGGTCCATGCTTCCGCGCCATCCAGTTGGTCCGGGTCTCCCTCGCCGTTAGGATCGTTCCACGCGTTGAAAAGCTCGCGTGCGTCCCGGCGCGGCGGCCTTTGATCGGATTGCCGCGGATTGAAGCTCTCGGTGGCGATCGAGTTTTCCTCTTCAGTTTCAGAAGGCTCCTGCTTCGTTTCAAGTTCCTGCACCGAATCATCATTCGGAGCCATTGACTGAAACAACGCGTAAACGCGGCTGGTAGCCATTAGCGTGTCCCCGACCGTGACGGCCGGACCGGACAGATACTCCGCCGCAACAGTTTCCAGTTCGGAAACAAGTTGGCCGTAATACTGGCGTGCGTCCTCCGTAGCGCCGCCGAGAAGTGTGGTTTGAAAAAGCAATTCAAACGAGACCATCGTCGCCGGCAATTCGAGGACTGAAGGGCGTCCACGGCGCAGGTGCTCGCGAATCAGATCGAGATCGCGCGCGAGGCCGCGGTAAGTCTGGCGCAGGCGCCGATCGATGCGGCAATTTTCCAGCGTGCCAAAAATTCTGTGGGCGAGTTGAGGATGTGGAAAGAGATGCAGGATGCGCCGGTAGTCAATGTTAGTAGGACAGACATTCTTGTCTGTCTGTGTTGGGGTGACAGACCTGGAGGTCTGTCCTACCTCGGACCTGGAGGTCTGTCCTACTTC
>JALZOO010000406.1 GCA_030913905.1 Acidobacteriota bacterium | reverse complement strand
CGTGAACCGGTAGGTGTTTGCGGCCAGATCATCCCATGGAATTTCCCGCTGTTAATGGCGGCCTGGAAACTCGCTCCGGCATTGGCGGCAGGCAACACGGTAGTGCTCAAGCCCGCGGAGCAAACTCCCGTGACCGCGATGGAGCTGGGCAAGTTGATCCAGGAGGCAGGATTCCCCAAGGGCGTAGTCAACATCGTGCCCGGTTACGGCGAAACAGCCGGCGCTGCGCTGGCGGCTCATCCCGGTATCGACAAAGTTGCGTTCACCGGTTCGACTGAGGTGGGCAAGATCATAGCCAGAGCTGCCGCAGACAATCTGACTAAAGTCTCGCTCGAGCTCGGCGGCAAAGCGCCAAACATTGTGTTCGCAGACGCTGACATTGAACAGGCGGTAAGCGGCGCGATGATGGGCATCTTCTTCAACCAGGGTCAGGTTTGTTGTGCCGGCTCGCGTCTCTTTGTTGAAGAGAAGGTCAAAGACCAATTTATCGATCGATTGAAAGAGAAATCCGCGAACATTGTCGTGGGTGATCCAATGAACAAGGCCACCCACATGGGCCCGCAGGTATCGGAGGAGCAACTCAATAGAGTTAAGAGCTATGCCGACATTGCACGATCTGAAGGCGCAACCGTTGTCGCGGGTGGTGAATGTCCGACGCTCGAAGGCGCTTTTCAAAAGGGTTACTTCTACCAACCAACAATTTTCTCAGGCGTTACAAACAAAATGCGGGTGGCGCAGGAAGAGATTTTTGGCCCGGTGGTTTCGGTGCTCAGTTTCAAGGATGAAGACGATCTAATCAAACAAGCAAACGAAACGATTTATGGTCTGTCCGCAGGCATCTGGACTCGAGACATCACGCGCGCACACCGGTTTGCCAAGGCAATCAAGGCCGGCGTGATCTGGATCAATACCTACAACATGTTCAATGCCGCATCACCCTTTGGTGGCTACAAGCAATCAGGCTATGGCCGCGAGATGGGCAAACACGCGCTTGAGATGTATACAAACGTGAAGAGTGTTTGGGTTGATTTGTCAGGCAAGCCGATCGGCTGGTTTGGCAACTAAGTTTCGCAAATATTGCCGGAGGCCGCATTTCATCAGAAAACGCTTTGCGGCCCTCCGGCATCCTTTACATGCCGCAGGTTTTCCCCAGTTGAAATGGTAGTTGCGGCGCTCTCCCTTTTATCACTTTCAACAAAAAAGGAGACGCGTATGCATTTGGCAAAAAAACTCGGCTCGGCGTCACTGATACTTACAGCAGTCCTGCTGTTAACCGCCTGTCCCAGTCAAACCACAATCTCAAAAATTAACGCTGACCCGGCTCGTTATCGAAATAAAGAGGTAGCGATAGTTGGTACGGTCAGGGACAGTTATGGCGTGCTCGGCAATGGTGCTTACGAGATTGACGACGGCACCGGCAGACTTTGGGTGGTCACCCGTCGCGGTGTGCCATCTCGGGGAGCACGCGTGGGCGCGAAAGGCCGAATCTACACCGGCTTCAATTTCGGCGGTCGCAACTTCGGCACCGTCCTAGAAGAAACCGACCGGCGCGCAAAAGATAGATAGCGCAGGCCTGGCTCCGTCCGCGTATGGGCAACAAAGAAAACGCGCAGACTCCCGGCAGTCGTAAGATCATAGAAAGTCTCGACCGGGAGTTTGCGCGTTTGCATCTGCGCTCCTGTGCGGTTGTTGAAGCGACGCCTGCAAACAAACTCTACTCGGCACTAAGGGCCGGAGAGAATGTCTCGACACTGTCGATCGGCGAGGGCGTGCTGCGTTGTGCTGCCTCGATTGAGCGCACGTTTGGCGGCATCACCTCAAATCTATGGGACGACCCATTTGAGTGGACCTTGCCCGAGCATCTTTCCACGCCCGCCAAAGTCCTTGACCATTTGAATGAAGTTGAAGCTGTTCGCAGACAAGCCTTCCGCAGTTTCACGGATGACGAATGCTTGGGTTTGCAAGTCGCAACGCCGGCTGAGGAAACGCAGCCTCTAATCGAACTTCTTTTGGCCACACTCGTACAGGCCACTGATTTTCAGAGCCAGGCTATCGTCGCGCAGAAGATTCTTTCCGGTAAGAGCACTTCCGGGTTTATTATCTAGCGCAAGTTTCAGTAGCAATCCCGCGGTATCCGCGCGGGATCACAGATAGGCGAGGAATTCTCCCAATGTATTGTCCACAGTGCGGACAGCTACAGGTTTCAGACACCGTGCGGTTTTGTTCACGGTGCGGCTTCCTCCTCGAAGGCGTGACCGTGGTATTGGCCTCCGCCGGCATGCTTCCGGCCCGGTACATCAAGTCTGCCAACCAGCCGCTTTCGCCGCGCAGCAAAGGCGTTCGGCAAGGCGCAATGCTGATGCTGAGCACGTTGCTGGTTGTGCCCATCCTCGCGATTATTACCGTCAACCTGCTGGAGCCAATTGCCCACATCGTTGTTCCGCTTGCGGCGATCTTCTGCTTTGTCGGCGGTTTGCTGCGAATGCTTTACGCGCTGATGATGGAAGACGCGGTCGCGCCACCGGAAGATAACAACAGCGGTGCGTACGCTTCGGCTAATCCTGCAATTGAGCGCCCCGCGTTTAATGCTCTGCCGCCCGCTTCTCCCCCTAACACCGCTAATTGGAGACCACGGCCAAACACCGCTGAGATATATCAGCCGCCAAGCATAACGGAGAACACTACGCGTCTCCTCGATAAAGAAGACAACAAGGGTCGGTAATTCTGTTTTGTATCTGCAGTACAGTGCCTTGGGCTTTGTCAGAAATGCGGATGTCGTGACTTCTAGATTCTAGAATGTAGAGATGTGAGTTCTAGATTCTAGAATGTAGAGCAAGTTAATCCCACATGATAGAAACCATTTCAAAGGCGTCCTCTATAGCCGAGCGGCTGCGCGAACAAATTCGGCGCGATGGCCCTATCACATTTTGTGAGTGGATGAAGGCCGCACTGTACGATCCTGACGGCGGCTACTACACCCGCGCAGGTCGAAGCAGGTGGGGCAGGGAAGGAGATTATCGAACCAGCCCCGAACGCAGCTCGTTGTTTGCCGCCACCTTCGCGCGATACTTCGCGAGCTTGCACGAAAGTTTAGGCAGCCCCTCTGAATGGACCATCGCCGAAGCAGGCGCGGGCGACGGCGCATTTGCGCACGGGGTTTTGCGGACGCTTCAGACCGCGTTTCCTCACGTCTTTGTCGCGACTCGGTATTTTATTGACGAGATCAGTCCCGATGCTCAGTCGCAGATCAGCCGGCGATTGCAACCGTTTGCCGATCGCGTCGACTTCGCACGGATCGAAGACGCGGTCGTTGATCCGGGATTAGTTTTCTCTAATGAGTTGCTGGATGCTTTTCCAGTTCATCGAGTCACGATGGCTGAAGGCGAGCTTGCCGAGTTTTACGTTAACGTCGCCGGAGATGGGAAGTTTGAATGGACACTCGGTTCCACCTCAACACCCCGATTGGCCGACCATTTCGAAGCTAGTGAGATCAATCTTCTCAACGGCCAGATCGCGGAAGTTAACCTGGAGATAGGCGAGTGGCTAAGCAAGGTTTCTCAAGCACTCCGCTCCGGATATGTGGTGACAGTCGATTATGGCGCCGGCGCGCAGGAACTCTACGATCCGGCTACACGTTTGGGCGGCACGCTTCGCGGCTTCAAGAATCATCGCTTTGTTGAAGACCTGTTGGCTGATCCCGGCGACCACGACCTGACGACCACAGTTAACTGGACCTACGTGAAACAGGTTGGCGAGAAGCTTGGTCTCAAGGTCATTGAATTTGAACAACTGGAGAAGTTTCTGTTAGGTGCAAATCTATTGACGCAGCTTGAGGTTGAATTGCAGGTGAGGGAAAACGAAGTTGAAAAGCTGCTCCTGAGTACGGCTGCGCGAGATATGATTTTGCCGAACAGCATGGCTACTCATTTCCAGGTACTGGTGCAAAAGAAGAGTTTGTAACGGCGTAGCGTGTGCCTTGTTTAGAGGCGGTACTTGTGCCGCCAGTGAGTGCCGGACAAGTCCGGCATCTAAACGAAGGGAATTACAACTGAAGAGGGGACTGGTGCAACGCGATTACGACCTCATAGATGTTTGCCATACGAT
>JALZOO010000391.1 GCA_030913905.1 Acidobacteriota bacterium | reverse complement strand
GTTCAAGAAAGGTGTCGAAGCCGGACTAAATTCAACAGAGGACACAAACAACTGGCAAGCCGGCAACGAACTGGGCCAGGAGCTGAAGGATGATGATGAGAACAAGGGTGCCGTCTCTGAAAGCCCCGTTGACGAATCCTCGATTCCGCTTTTTACAAGCTATAGCCCGGGGGTCGACAAGGAAAGCCTGCAGGACGAGAAGGACGAAACGGAAGAGTAGCTCCCACCACGATGTTTAGAGTCTGGCCTCGGTGCAAATCAGAATAAAAAAACCAATCCACTAAATCACACTAAGCAACACTAAATTTATTTAGTGAAATTTCGTGTAACTTCGTGGATCGGTTTTGTCAATACGTTATCAACTATCAGCTATCTGCCCGGCGCACTGGACCGAATCGTTACTTCCGTGCCCGTCGGAAGCTCAAGATCGTCCTTGCCCTGAACATAAACTGAGCCGGCTCCGCCCGCGGCGCCGACGACAGCGCCTATCACTGCGCCCTTAGCCCCACCCGCTATTGCGCCGATGAGCGCGCCGATCGCTGTGCCGATGCCGGCACGTTGAATCGTCTGTGTGGTTTGGTTGTCGCCTTGCGCGCTTCCTTCGTTATCAATCTGCACGGTGTCGCCACTGAGTGTACGGACGCTGCCGAGCACTCCCGCGAACTTGTAGGTCTGTCCGTTGCGCAGTCGGATTGTGTCGAAGTTGAGTGACATCCCCGTTCGGCCAGTCAGTCGTCCACCCGGATCGACGCTGGCTACCGTGCCCTCAATAACTGCACCTTCGTACTCTCCAGGCTGTCGCACGGTCAGGCTAAACCGGTCGCCCTGCCTCGTTTGCTTTGTGTTCAAATCATTGTTCAGTACCGCAATCACGGTTTCACCATCACGCACGATGAATTCCCCGTTGCTCGAACCCGTGCTGCCTAAAACCGGTCCCGCGCCGTTATAGATATTCCACTGCGCGACATCCGAGGTTCGGTCATAGATGCTGTTTACAACCACGGGTTGATTCAGCCGCTCGAGGTAAATCTCGCGCCTGACCCGCAGCCGGCTGCCGTTGTCTATGGATTCGAAGGTGACTTTGAAATCATTCTGTCTGTAGCCGGTTGAACTTACGGCCAACTGATCCCCCAGCAAGGTCGCTGTTACCTGATTGGACCTGCCGTTGGAAATTTGTTCCTGACGCGCGACGCCGTCTGCCTCAAATGTCGACTGTTGCGCGCGTGACGATGCAATCGTCATGGTTGACCCGCGACGCTCGATCGCCAACATCTCAGGTGATTCGAGACGAGCGAACATTCGCTCGGAAACAGTCTGACGTTCGTTGTTGGAAAGGTCGCGTGTCGCTCGTTCGGCGACATCGCGTGGATTGTCACTACTCGACGAATCCAGCTTGAAGGTACCGGTTAAGCGGGCATTTGAGTTGTACACCGGCTGCGGAGCGCTACCCTGCCAACTCGTCGGAAGATTGTATGCGCTTGCAAGCGTGTTTAGATCTCCACGCAAGCTGGCCCAATCATTCTGCGCTCGGGTGGTGAGGCGATTGTTGCGCATGTAAGTGTCGATGGGCGTGGCTCGTGCCAGCACGCGTTCGACATAACCCGCAACTGACTGTCGAGTGTCTGATTGATTGCGCAACTGATCCGTCGCGTTCTTGAAGGCGCCAACAGCGTCGTTCATGTTGCCTTCGTTCCTGGTCCGGTCGTAGCGACTTTGGTCAAAAGCCTCCGTGAGGCTTGAACGAAATGCGTCGCCGCCAGTTTCAATCCGCCGGAGCAAATCATTGAGCTCGCGATCCGACAAGCGCGACGCTGGATATGAGTTGACGGTCGGCGCTTGTTGGTTCCAATGCCAGTTTAGGCCATACGCAGTTGCCAGCGAATTCAGATCGGTTCTAACTGCCGCCCAATTATTCTGGGTTTGAGCATTCAGCCGGTTGCGGGTCATGAACCCGTTAATCGGCGATGCACTTTGCAGAACGCTTTCAACGTCGGCAACGGTTGCGGCGCGGCGCATAAATTGATCCATGAACCTCGCGGTCGCGTTCGCAAAACCAGCTTCGAAGGAATTAATGTCGTTCTGGGAGCTTGTTCGGTCGATGCGCCTTTGGATCATGGGTGCATTTAGACTATTGCGGAATCTACTCGAGCTCTGTTCGAGTCTTTGAAGTATTACGCCGACCTGACGGTCGTTAATGCGGGAAGTCCTTCGCTGCGCCTGAGCGCTCATGCCGAGGATGGAAAATGCTAACAGGACAAATACTGAAACAATTCTCTTTGAGTTCTTCATTTTTCTTCTTTCAGCTTCATAGCTTCTACCAAGGTTTTCTAAACACACATCACCAGAATTAATTCCGGTCTGGCATTATGAGTAATAGGGGAAGGCTGTTGTGGCGGAGTCCAGACCTCTGCTCAGCCCGCAGCCAAACGGCTTCACGAGAAGGCGGCTGCGGGTCCGATTCGCGATGACTAAAGGTAATTTTTAGGGCAGCGTTGAGATACTAGCGGTCAATCGAGGTTGGGTCTGTGCGCTACCACACATAGCCGATAATGGAGTTTCGATGGCTGAATTGTTAGTGGAGATTTGGTTTAGACGGCGGACTTGTCCGCCGAGACTTCAAATGCCGGACAAGTCCGGCATCTAAACGGGCCTGAGGTGCTTCGTGCCGGACAAGCCGGCATCTGGACATTAATTTAGAACCTATCCAAGCAGGCGTTTGAACTCGTCCCTGACTACCGCGTAACACTCACATACCGTGTCTTCCAGCTTCTGGCGGCTCAGGATCGTGATGCGACCTCGAACGTAACTGATCGCTCCGTCGTCTTGTAACCGCCCCGCAGCTACGGTGACTCCCTCGCGCCTGACGCCCAACATGTCTGCAATCAGTTCCTGAGTCATGATCAATTCATCTGCTTTGACCCGGTCGTGGCTTAGCAACAGCCAGCGACAAAGTTGCTGGTCAACCGAGTGAAGACGGTTGCAGACGGCGGTCTGAGATATCTGAGTAATTAGCGCCTGCGTGTAGCGCAACAGCAACTGTTGGAATTTTCCACCTCGTGCAAATTCGTCTTTCAGCGTCTTCGCTGTCATCCGGATCGCGCCACCGGCGCTCTGCACGACCGCACGGTTAGGCATCGTGCCGCCGCCCATGAAGAGGGCTATCCCCACGACCCCGTCGTTTCCGGTCAAACCCATCTCGGCGCTGGTCCCGTTTTCCATGGTGTAAAGCAGAGAGACGATCGCTGTGGTAGGAAAAAAGACATAATCTAATTGTCCGCCGAATTCATATACTACTTGGCCAAGTGAAAACGAGACGTGGTGTAGTTGTGGTTGCAAGCGTTCATACTCATCACGCGGAAGTGCGGCGAGCAGCCGGTTTTGCACTGGTTCACTTGGCCCGGGTGTTACAGACATGGTTAAGTTCCACTGTGGCAACCTAAATAAGACCCTCTAAGGGGCGGAGAATCGAATTTTACACCAAGCGGGGATTGCGCATCAATATCTGTAGCGTATTTGAAGTGACTTGTAGATGATCAAGCTTCCAGAATCAGACGAAGAACTGTTGCGAGAGTGCGAGGTCCAGACGTTTCGGTCCAGCGGCCCGGGTGGCCAACATGTTAATAAGACAGAGAGCGCGGTGCGCTTGAAACATCTGCCTTCAGGTTTGGTTGTCACTTCACAACAGGAAAGAAGCCAGCACCGCAACAAGAACCTTTGTCTGCAGAAACTGCGTAAGAAGGTTGAAAAATTGAACTACCGGGCACCAAAGCGCGTGCCCACCCGCGTTTCCCGTGCCGCAAAGGCCCGCACATTGGAAGAGAAAGCGCGGCGTTCGCGTATCAAGCAATTGCGTTCGAAACCTGCGCCTGATGAATAGGGTGGATTTGAATTCCTCCACCACGGTAACTTGTCGTGCAGGCCCGCAGGGCCGGTATTCAATAGCCACGCCCGTAAGGGCGTGGATGCCGCAGCAGAAAATACGATGAGGCCTGAAGGGCCGACACTGTGTGTCGCACCTTCGGCGCTCTACCCGTTCGACCAAAACATTCACCCCGGCCTCACGGCCGGGGCTATTACATGCCGCGCCTTCGGCGCTGCTACACGAGTCATAAGTCCAGTCGACGGCAGCTCTGGGATTCTTCTCTTCCCCGATCACGACGTATACTTGCCTGAATGAACTGGCAGGAAAATATCATCACCAACAGCGCCGGAATTCGGGATTTAATTTCCAACACCAAAACGATCGCCGTACTGGGAATCAAGACCGAAGCCCAATCCAATCAGCCGGCGTTCTACGTTCCCAGCTATCTGGCGTCTGCCGGGTTTCAGATCATTCCGGTTCCGGTTTATTACCCGCAGGTAACAGAAATCCTCGGACGACCGGTGTATAGAAAATTGGTTGACGTGCCGGATGAGATCGACCTGGTGAACGTGTTTCGCCGCTCAGAAGATGTTCCGGCTCACCTTGACGATATCCTTGCCAAACGGCCGAAAGCGGTTTGGCTTCAGTCCGGCATTCGGAATGAAGCGGTCGCGGAGAAGCTTGCCCAGGCAGGCGTGAAAGTAGTCCAGGACAGGTGCCTGATGGTGGAGCATCGTTACCTGGGAAGATAAGAGTTTTTCACCCATCCCCAGCGTACATTTTCACTCGTTTCGACATCATAATGTTTGCAAGCTTGACGTGGCCGGTACTGCCGGTTTTGTGCCGCCCGTTCAGGCTTTTTTCTTTTGAATTAGCACTTTTTCAAACTCGTCACAACGACCGTTTGGTAAGCGAGCACAGGGAAGAATTAACGTGAAACAAATCAAGCATCATCCAGCCCTACTTATCTTAAGTTTGGTTATCCTGGCTGCTTTCGCACTTCCGCTGGTGCCGGGATGGAAACAGCGCGGGTCTCGCAGCTATGCGCGTTTTCCTGCCGCGATAATTGCACAGGCTGCCGAGGTCAACCCCTGGACGCGGGGCCTCGAGAAGATCAAGGAAGACCGCGGCGAGCCCACCGGCAAACAGGCGAAGGTTGAGATTCCAGCCGAGGTGCGTCATTACAGCGACACGCGCCGCTTCCTGGCCATCCAGGTCGCCGAATGGCGCCAGCATTCCCTTCGCACGCCTCAGGATCTTGTCGATCTTGCCGCCATGATCCGGAAAGGCGAGATGGTGACGCTGAAGCCTGTCACTGAAAACTACGTTTTGTTTGGTGTCGGCGGTAACGCCGATAAGGATCCGTTTACTCGTTTTGAGAACGGCAAAAGCATCAGTCTCTACAGCGAAGCTGGACTGCAGCGAGAGTACGCCCGCCTCGCAGATGTGGCCACAAAACTTCAGTCCTCAATTGCCAGTCTCAAGCACGAACTGGCTGGGGTAAACAAGCGCGAGCGGTCGCGTAGATCCAAGCTGCAGGCCCAAATAAACGACACCGAAAAATCACTCAAATCCACGCGCGAGAATAAAGAACTACTCGACCGCAGCTACGGCAACGCGGAAACGCGGCAACAACTCCTGGCCGATTATGAGTCGCTGAAGGCGCTCGGAAAGAGTTTTCCCGATCGCGACTTTAATATTGAAGATGCGTCGGCGCGCCGGGATCTGAAGGTGCGCATGCTGAGTTCCCTTCGGCCGGAAGCATTGAAGGTACTGGAAGAGATTGCGGCGTCTTATCGGGAGAAGTTTGACCGGCCATTGCCGATAACTTCGCTGGTGCGCCCCGACGAGTATCAGCTCGAGCTGAGCAAGGTGAATCCTAATGCCACCCGTATTGAAACGCCGCCACACTCCACTGGGTTGGCATTCGATATTTACTACCGCTACATGACGGCGGGCGAGCAATCACACGTGATGGCTCAGCTGGCCAGGCTAAAAAATGAAGGCCGCATCGAAGTGCTGCGCGAGAATCGCGATCACTATCACGTCTTCGCCTTTGTTGATGGCGCACGACCGAAAGAGGAACTGATCAGTGCCTCGTTGGCCGGCCGCGCGGTTGCAAAGGCAACCACGCCTGCGGAACCTAGAGCGCACCAGTCGAGCGCGGCGCGCAAAACGCACAAGCGAACGTCAGCGAAGCAAAGAGTTCCCGCGAAGAAAAAGACGAGCACCAAGAGACGCCGGTAATCTTGAGGCCAGTCTTGTTCTCGGTTTGAAATCTTCTCTGTGGGTCCTCTGTGTTCTCTGTGTGACTCTGTGGTGAATTTTTATTAGCGATCGCTCACCACACGGAGGCTAGACAGAGAAAGTTGAAATAAAGCGCCCAGCGAACCCCTGCCAAGACTCCTGCCCCTCTAATAGGTATAATTCTCCACCCCCTGGCAACAAACGTTTTCAGAAAAGGAGAACTAATGCTTCTTCCTAAATTGATCTCTCGATGTGTACTTCTATCTTTGATGTTGACCGCTTTGATACTCGTCAATGCTTGCGATTCGGGTGGGGGGAACCAACAACCAAATCTAAACACCAGTAGCAGTCCGACACCCGCGGCCGCGAATACGAACGCGGCCAACAGCAATACACCCACCACGAAAGTGAATATCAATACGGCTTCAGAAGCAGAGTTGCTGCGCGCTATTCCCAACCTTGGAAACAAGATGCTTCACGAGTTTGAGGAGTATCGTCCTTATCGAAGTATTCAGCAGTTCAGAAAAGAGATTGGCAAGTATGTCGATCAGGCTCAGGTAGCGGAGTATGAAAAGTACATCTTTGTGCCAATCGACGAAAATCAAAGCG
>JALZOO010000379.1 GCA_030913905.1 Acidobacteriota bacterium | reverse complement strand
CTCAGCCTTCAAGCAACAGGAAAAACCGCCTGCGGAAGTAATAGCCACGGGCATTTCGCAAGTCGACGCTTTTACTGGAGGTGGTCTCCCGCGCGGCGCGATTGCGGAGATCTACGGCCGGCGATCTTCAGGTCGCACCAGTTTTATGGTTTCCGCTTTGGCCCATGCGATCGGATGTGAAGAAGTTTGCGCCCTCGTGGATACAAGCGACGTGTTCGATCCGCAATCGGCAGCGCAAGCGGAAATCAATTTTGATCGATTGCTCTGGATACGTTGCACCAACAATCTTGAGCACGCATTCAAAGCCACCGATTTGCTGTTGCAAGCGGGCGGCTTTGGACTGGTCATGCTTGATCTTGGAGACGTGCCCGCCCAGACCGCGAAGCGAATCATCTCCTCCTGGTGGTATCGCTTCCGCCGCACGTTGGAAGCCACGCCCACTGCCTTAGTCGTAATCGCAGAAGAGAGCTCTGTGCGAGCGTGTGCAGCTTTGACTTTAGAATTGCAGAAACAAGATGTTGCCTGGTCATCAGCAGAATTGCAGAAACAAGATGTTGCCTGGTCATCAGCGGCTCCCGAAGCGAGTGGCTTAGGAGTTGAACTTCGTCGGCATAACAGCTCTTCTTTGTCTTATGTTTCCTCTCCTTCAGTGACAGGGTTCCTGCGACAGAGGCCACGGGTGACAGTTCCGTACGCAAACTTGTTGCAAGGTTTGTCTTTCCAGGTTGAGTGCCGGCGGCCTTTGTTCCGGCAAAACGACGAAGATGTTTTGATTAGCGCAGCCCGGTAAAGTTGAGTTCGGTTTCTTTCGCCCGCTAAAGCGGGCTAAGGATTTATAGAGGGCTGGTTCCCAGGGTTCCGCTCGCTACGCTCGCTCCACCCTGGGCTAAATTCTGCCGTCTGCTCCGCAGACTCGTTGACTCCTCCGTCCAAGTTTCGTTTTCTTCGCCCTCCAAGCCTTGACAATGTTCGTTAATTTTCGTTAATCTTCGCTTCATCGGTATTCCCCAATTTCCAAAGCAGAAGTGCGATGTTTGCCGGCATTTATAGTCCAAATATCTCAGTAGAACTATCTTTGGCGGAGTTTGCTTATGCCTTTTCGCCGCTGGTCGAGGAGACGGCTGCGGACACTGTGGTCATCGATGTAGAGGGTTGTGAACTGCTTTTTGGCTCTGCTTATGAGTTAGCAAAAGACATCGTCAGGTGCGCCGCTACACCAAAACAATCAGGCGGGCTCGGCTGCAACGTCAATGTTGCCCTGGCCGCAAATCCCGATGCCGCTATACACGCCGCGAAATTCTGCAAAGGGATCACGTTTACAGCCGCGGGCGAAGAACTGACCCTGCTTGGTAGCCTCCCGATAAAGGTCATCCAACGTGCGCTGGCGGGCATCGACGAGGATCGCGCCACAGAAATTCTCGAAACGCTCAAGCTGTGGGGAGTCCGGACTTTTGAAGAGTTTGCCAAGTTGCCGGTGGCCGGAGTTTCAGAACGGCTGGGCCAGGAAGGACTAAAACTTCAGGAGCTCGCTCGCGGAACAACCACTCGGCACTTGAGACTCAAGCAGCCGGCGCCCGTTTTCGAAAACTTCATTGAGCTGGAATATCCCATCGCACAAATGGAGCCGCTGTCTTTCATCCTGGCGCGACTGCTCAATCAGATCTGCGCGAATCTGAATTCATATGCACTTGCCACCAACGCCATCCGGGTGGAGTTGAAGTTGGAGAGCGGCGTCTCGCATGAACTCAAACTAAACCTGCCTTACCCAATGCGCGATCACAAAGTGTTTCTCAAACTACTACTGCTCAACACGGAAACAAATCCGCCTCCGTCAGCAGTTGCAGCAGTCACGATAAGTTGTGAGCCCGTGAAGCCACGCTTATTGCAGTCAGGCCTGTTTATTCCCTTAGCGCCAGAACCGGAGAAGTTGGAACTGACGTTAGCAAGACTCGCAAAGTTGTTAGGAGCAGAAAACTTTGGCTCACCTGAATTGCTGAACACGCATCGACCGGATGCTTTTTGCTTGAAGAAGTTTGTGTTGAAAGAGCCGAAGCGGAAAAGCAAACAGCAGACAGTAAACAGCAGACAGCAGACAGCAAACAGCAGACAGCAATTGGAACGCAAGCCGGTGATCGGTTTTCGCCGGTTCCGTCCGGCATTGAAGGCTTTGGTCCAGGCCGAGCGCGGGCAGCCAATCGAAATTAGCGCCTGGGACAAAACCAGAAGTGTTTACGGAAGAGTGGTGGACGTGGCCGGTCCCTGGCGTACGACGGGAGACTGGTGGCGGCCCGACAACTGGGCGAGAGATGAATGGGATGTGGCGGTTGAACCCAGAGGTCAGACGTCAGGAGGTTCGGAAACCCAAGTTCTTTATCGCATCTATCGTGAGTTGATTAGTGGCTTGTGGTTCATTGAAGGAATTTACGACTGATAACAAAAGTGAGCGGTGAGCAGTGAGCAGTGAGCAGAAGCAGACCGGATCACCGAAGAAAATAAAATTAGCGACAGGAGATCGACTGCCCACTGCCCACCGCCCACTGCCCACTCAATACATTGAGCTACATGCCCGATCTGCTTTCAGTTTTCTCGAAGGTGCTTCGGTCCCTGAAGAACTGATTGCTGCCGCACTTAAATTAGAAATGCCGGCGATGGCGCTCCTGGATCGAGATGGGGTTTATGGTAGCCCGCGTTTTCATCTGGCAGCACAGAAGAATGGGATCAAGGCGCATATCGGAGCGGAAATAACAGTCTCCAGTCTCCAGTCCCCAGTCTCCAGTCCTACCTTTGTCCAAAGTTCGAAGTCCAAGGTCCAAAGTCAAAAACAAAATAGGGCAGCGGACATTGGACATTGGACATTGGACATTGGACAAAAACACTCGGCCTCAGCGAAGGAAACCTTTTCGCTACCCGTCCTGGTCCGTAATCGCATCGGTTATCAAAATCTTTGCCGGCTAATTACGTTGATGAAGTTGCGTGTGCCGAAACATGCAAAGCCGGGAGAGTGTGCGGTTACGTGTGATGAACTCGCGGAGTATGCCGAAGGATTGATCTGCTTGACTGGTGCCGGCGATGGGCCGCTGGCGAAAGCATTGCACCACAGAGACACAAAGAACACAGAGGGGGCACAGAGAAGAGCTGAATGGCTGATCGATGTTTTTGGGAAAGGGAATGTTTATGCAGAGCTACAACGTCATTTCAACCGCGACGAGGAAGCACGCAATCAAAGACTGATTGAAATTGCCAGCTCTCTCAATCTCCCTTTGTTGGCGACGAATGGCGTTTATCACGCCAGCCGCGCGCAAAGAGAAGTGACCGACGTCTTCACCTGCATCCGCAATCACGTGCGTCTCGAAACGGCCGGGCGTTTACTGGCTACAAATTCCGAACGCTATCTAAAATCGGCAAAAATAATGGCACAGCTCTTTGCCGATTTACCCGAAGCCATTCACAACACGGTCGAGCTTTCATCACGTCTCGCGTTTACTTTGGAAGACCTCGGGTACGAGTTTCCGAAATACCCTGTGCCGGCCGGCGAGACGATGACATCGTTTCTACGTCAACGCACAGCCGAAGGTGCGCGCCTTCGCTATACCGGCACCACTGGCAAACCTTCTTATGAGCGGGCGCGTCCTCAGCTTGAGCGCGAGCTGACGCTGATTGAGAAGCTCAAGCTCGAAGGCTATTTCCTGATCGTTTGGGACATCGTTCAGTTTTGCCGGCGACAGGGAATTCTGATTCAGGGACGCGGCTCCGCCGCAAACAGTGCCGTCTGTTACAGCCTCGGAATTACGGCGGTCGATCCCATCGGCATGGAACTCTTGTTCGAACGATTTCTTTCGGAAGAACGCGGTGAATGGCCCGACATCGATCTCGATCTTCCGAGCGGCGATCAGCGTGAACGTGCAATCCAGTACGTCTATGAACGTTATGGAAAACTCGGCGCGGCGATGACGGCAAACGTTATTACCTATCGCGGCCGATCGGCGGCGCGCGAAGTGGGCAAAGTGCTTGGTTTCGATGACGACACACTGGGCCGGCTTTCCGGTTTGGTACACACGTGGGAGTTTAAGGATCCGAAAGATTCTACTGAGCGTCAGTTTCGCGATGCCGGATTGGACATAAGAAATCCACGCATCAAAAAATTCTTTCAACTTTATCAAAGCGTGCAGGACCTGCCGCGGCACCTGGGACAACATTCCGGCGGCATGGTTATTTGCCAGGGACAACTCAATTCGGTTGTGCCACTCGAGCCTGCCGCGATGCCGGGCCGTGTCGTCGTGCAGTGGGACAAGGAGGATTGTGCAGACCTGGGACTGATCAAGGTTGACCTGTTGGGCCTGGGAATGATGGCTGTTCTGGAAGACTCGATTCAATTAATTCGTGAATCGTACAAAGAAGAGGTCGATCTGGCTCACCTGCCCCAGGATGATGAAGCAGTTTATGCGGCGCTGCAAAAGGCTGACACGATTGGAATGTTTCAGGTTGAGAGCCGCGCGCAAATGTCGTGTCTGCCCCGACTGCGGCCGCAGAAGTTTTATGACATCGTGGTGCAGGTAGCGATCATTCGCCCGGGCCCAATTGTCGGCAACATGGTTCATCCCTATTTGAAACGGCGGCAGGGACGCGCACAGATCGTTTATCCGCATCCGTTGCTCGAACCGGTGCTGCGGCGCACGCTGGGCGTGCCGTTGTTTCAGGAGCAACTGCTAAAGATGGCAATGATTTGCGCAGACTTTTCCGGCGGCGAAGCTGAAGAGCTCCGCCGTGCGTTTGGATTCAAACGTTCGGAAGCTCGCATGAAGGAAATAGAAATAAAGCTGCGCCATGGCATGGCGAACAAAGGAATCACACCAAAGGCACAGGAAGAAATCGTGCAGGCGATCACATCGTTTGCCTTGTATGGCTTTCCGGAATCCCATGCAGCCAGCTTCGCTTTGATTGCTTACGCCAGCGCTTACCTGAAATGTCATTACCTGGCTGCGTTTACTGCGGCAATTCTTAACAATCAACCGATGGGTTTCTATCAACCGTTCACACTCGTCAAGGACGCGCAACGTCATGGATTGAAAGTTTTACCTGTGGACGTGATGGAATCTGATTGGTTGTGCACGGTGGAGGAACAAGAGGGGAAAGGGGAAGGGGGAATGGGTAACAAGCTAGTTCTGCGTCTGGGATTACGGTATGTGAAAGGTCTCAGCGAACAATCCGGAAAAGCAATCGTCAGAGAACGCGAGAAACACGGATTCGTAAGTATCGATGATCTACACAATCGCGTGCCGGAGCTGCGGAAAGATGAGATGAGAAAACTGGCGTCGGTCGGCGCGTTGAATTTTATCCAAGGAAGTCCAATGTCCAATGTCCAAAGTCCAAGGTCAAAAAAACAAGGAGACGGATACACCGATATTCAAGATCCGATGGTCAAAACTTCTGGCGAAGGACAGACATTGGACATTGGACTTTGGCCATTGGACAAACAACGGACTTTGGACAAAGGCGTCAACCGGCGCGATGCTCTCTGGCAAGTTGAGCGGGTGGCGCGTCCGGCGGGCGAACTTTACGCAGAGCTGCCTGAGAAGGATGGAAACTCGCCCCTGACTCCAATGACTCGACCGGAGAGGATGGATGCAGACTTTCGTGGCACCGGCTTAACTATCGGCCGCCATCCGGTTGCTTACCATCGAGCCGAACTGAACAAACTCGGCGCGTGTCGGGCAATCGAAATGCAGCAGATGCGCGACGGCAGCCGGATCAAAGTCGGCGGCTGGGTAATTGTGCGTCAGCGTCCGGGCACGGCAAAAGGATTTGTGTTTCTGACAATGGAAGATGAAACAGGAGTGGCCAACGTGATCATCACGCCACAGCTCTTCGATAAAAATCGGCTGGCGCTGGTGGATCATCCTTTTCTTTTAATCGAAGGCACATTACAAAATCAGGACAACGTAGTTTCGGTAAAGGCAAAACGCATTACGCCACTTTCGTTCACCGTAGCTGCCGCGCCTTCGCACGACTTTCATTGAATTTGGAGTGCGGCGGCCCGACGCCGCTTTTTTTGTTTTCGCTTTCTTTGGAGCCGCTGCCTGGATTGGATAGAAAGCGGCGTCAAGCCGCACTCCAAAGCCCCTACACAGGGAATCATAAAAGTAATAGAATCCCGGCGATTTATCCTCGAATTCGACGTTTGGGACCAACACTCGCACATCGGCTTGCACAAGAAGTCACTCCACACGACTTTTCTCCCCCCTCTTCGCAAGCGGAGAGGAGGTTGGGCGAGAGGTGGCACGCGCGAAACCCCACCCCTAACCCCTCCCCGTTTACGGGGAGGGGAATATGT
>JALZOO010000330.1 GCA_030913905.1 Acidobacteriota bacterium | reverse complement strand
GGCTTTTACATTTCGCGCCTTCGGCGCTTAGGCCCCGCTAGACTCTCAGTAAGGAAGTCTCTCAGGTAAGGAAGGGGGGCCTTCCCTACCTGCACATTAATCAACCGGGTTCAGTATCCGGGCGGTGGTGGCGGCGGTCCATGCCTGCGGCCGTGTGGGCCCCCGCGCTTATGCAGCTCTTCAGCCTTCGTCCGCTGTTCTGGAGTCAGGATCGCAAACACTTTCGACTTCGTCCTAAGGTGCTCAACCAGCATGTCGGCATCTAGTTGTGCTTTCTGACTGGCAAGACTACGAACCTGCGTCTCGTCAAACTGGCCATTTGCGGTTGCAGCATCCAACTGCTTGCGAATCTCGTCGAGCTTGGTATGGATTCCTCCGGCCGTCGCTTCAGTCTGCTCCAAGATCGCTTTCACTTGCTGCTTCTGCGCATCCGTCAGGTTGAGTTCGCGGAACATGTGTTCGACCATGTCGCCATGTCCTCTACCTTCACCCTTCCCTTGTCCGTGCATACGTTGTAGTCCGTGGCCCAGCGCAAGCACTGTCGCGCCGATAACCAGAACAGCGATTCCCGCGATCGCTAGAATTTTATTTCTCATCTTCAAATCTCCTTTGGTTATTTAGGCCGATAGCATTTGCACGGCCGCTGTCTTTGTACTCGCTTGTTATACGCCGCTTTTGCCCTCGTGGATGTAAAGAGTCAGCTGTTCGCATGTAAAGTTTTGTAAAGCGATGTGCGCTGGTGCAATCCCCTTGGATCGAATTCTAATCATCGATGACGACGTCGCGCTCTGCGAATTGGTTACAGAGTACCTTGAGCCTTTGGGTTTTGAGATCGAATCCATCCATCGAGGAGACATTGGCGCAGAGCGCGCGATAGCCGGTGAACATTCAATCGTTGTGCTCGACGTCATGTTGCCGGGACTGAATGGCTTCGAAGTCCTGAGAAAAATTCGAGCGGCGTCCAAAGTTCCGGTGCTGATGCTGACTGCCCGCGGCGATGACGTCGATCGCATAATCGGCCTGGAGATTGGCGCTGACGACTATCTGCCGAAGCCTTTCAATCCTCGCGAGCTGGCCGCAAGAATCCGTGCAATTCTTCGGCGCTCCGGTTCAGACGAATCTCGAAATCATATTGCTACAACCTTAGCTGTCGGAGATGTTGAACTCGACACCGGCACACGCGTGGTGCGACGCGCCGGCGAAGTTGTCGAGCTAACTGCCGTTGAATTTCAATTGTTGGCGAATTTGCTGCGCGCGGCGGGCCGAGTGATTACTCGCGATGAGTTGTCGCAAGAGGTGCTGGGCCGGAGTCCTTCACCATTCGACCGCAGCATCGACATGCATATCAGCAACCTGCGTAAGAAACTGGGCCACCGAGTTGGCGAAATCGAGCGGATCAAAACCGTTCGTGGTGTTGGTTACATTTACGCACAGACTGGCCCAGGCGAGAAATAAATGCCGCGAAGTCTATTTCTTAAAATCTTCCTCTGGTTCGCCGTCGTGCTCACCACTCTGATCGTGGGCACCTATGTCGTCGGCGAGCTCAGACGGCCGGAACGATCCGAAGCGCAGCTGCGGCGGCCGTTCGATCCTATCTTCAGTGTTTATGCAAGAGAAGCTGCCGAGACTTACGAGGGCGGTGGGCAAACGGCGCTTGCCGCGTTTCTGGATCGCATCCAACGCGAGCAGAACATCCGCGCATTTCTCTATAACAGTCAGCTTCAGGAACTATCAGGCCGCCGCCCGCCGCCAGAGGCTCCTGAGGTGGCCCAGCGTGCGTCTCAAACTCGCCTGCCACAGTTTGGATCCGACCATGGGCCTCCTTTGTTGGCCCAACCATTCCTATCTCCAGCAGGCGGCCAGTACGTGCTGGTAGCGGAGATGCCTCCTCGAATGCCACCGGGTTTGTTCCACCCATTCATGCATGTCCTGATAATAGTTTTCGTGGGCGGGCTCTTTTGCTACGGGCTTGCCAGGTATCTGACCTCGCCGGTTACGAAACTACGGGCTGCGACTAAGGAGTTGGCCCGCGGAAATCTCAGCGCACGTGTCACGCCGTCGCTTGGAAACCGTCGCGATGAACTCGCTTCTCTGGGCGTCGACTTCGACCAAATGGCCGAGCAGATCGAGATATTGGTTAACAGCCAGCGACGCCTGCTGGGCGACATCTCCCACGAACTGCGCTCGCCCCTCGCGCGGTTGACCGTGGCCCTGGAGTTAGCCCGGCAACGCGCGGGCGCAGACGCGACCAGCGCGCTCGAGCGCATTCAGCGTGAAGCGGAAAATCTCAACGAGATGATTGGTCAACTGCTGGCGTTGACGCGTTTGGAAGCTCGCACTAACGGCGTGGAGAAGGCCCAGTTTGATCTAGCCGAGTTGGTGCAACAGGTTGCCGATGATGGCGAGTTTGAAGCACGCAGTCGAAATCGGTCAGTCAGGGTAAAGGACATTGAGAGTTGCGCTATTACGGGCAACTACGAGCTGCTCCGCCGCGCGATCGAAAACGTCGTTCGGAATGCTGTGCATTACACGGCGGAAGGCACTGAGGTTGAAGTTGAGCTTCGCCTAAACGATGCTGAGGCCGGGCAGGATAACGCTCTGATTACTGTTCGAGATCATGGCGCAGGAGTGCCTGACGCAGCGTTAACAGAAATCTTTCGTCCTTTTTATCGAGTTGATGAAGCGCGCGATCGTGAAGCGGGCGGTGTGGGACTTGGCCTGGCAATCGCCGAACGCGCGATACGGATACATGGCGGAACGATCGAGGCAACCAACGCGTCAGAGGGCGGATTGGTGGTGACGATTATGCTTCCGCTAAGCAAACAGCAGACTACCTGACCACAGTCCGCATCAGCGGACGCC
>JALZOO010000327.1 GCA_030913905.1 Acidobacteriota bacterium | reverse complement strand
GGTTGCGACCACCTAAAAGGTTTGGGCCCCAGCGCGGCGAAGGTTTCTTTCGCCGCGCTGGGGCTTTCACAAATTGTATTCCCGTTTTCCCGGGCTAACGCCCGGGGCTATTAGATGCCGCGCCTTCGGCGCTTGTGGCGAGATTGCCTTAAAGAACAAAAGAGATCATGGCACGACCGTTAATTCTAATTTTCGTAGCCTGTAGCCTGTGCTTACAAGTTCTTGCGCAAACGCGCGCCCCTCGCTCCGTTCGCGAATATCTTTGGTATGAGGCAGAAAACATGCGCGGCTTCGGCACAAAGCCCACCGGCGAGCCAATGCAGAATCCATCGTGGCTAAACCTGCCGCGGGCCAGGGCGCCCGGTTGGGGCATCAACGGTCCGGGAGTCTCCACCGAATGGTCGCAGGGTGGGGAGAGCGAGTGGAACTCCGCCGCGGCGAGCGCTGACGAGTCGGCGGGAAAAATCTATCAGGACCTGGAAATACCGCGCGCGGGTAACTACCGAATCTGGGTGCGCTATGCCGACTGGGCCGGCAAGACTGAAGCGTTCGGCATGCGAATCACTCAGGGCGAGCATGAAGTCTTTCGTCATGAGTTTGGAACGAAAGATGTCGTCGATCCTCATGACGAAGTGAGCATGTACTGGGGATGGGCCTTTGCATGGGGCGGAGCGAACATAGAGCTTGCGAAGGGTCCGGCCAGTGTCTCGATTGATATTGAGAAACCCGCCGAAGCGCGACGCCATGTCGACTGTCTGCTGCTGACAAACGATCTCGCTTTTGTTCCCGACGGACGTCGCAAGCCAGACTTTGCCGCGATGCGTTATTTGCGCGATTGGTCGGCTACACGCTCGCCGCTTGCCCCGTTGATCCAGGCAGCCAGTCCTGGAGTTTCGTCAGTTCCCTCTGCCTGGCAGCGTGCGCCGATCGCCGGCCGCGACTTCATCATGCCCTGGAACATCAGTACCGAGTTCTGGAAGCTCTACGACAAACCCGCGGCGGAACGTCCACTTTATCCGTTCAACGCAGAACCGATCGAAGAGTTTGTAACAAAGTACAAAGGCGTGCGCGACGTGCCGCTCTTCGATTCCAAATTTGTGGTACCGGTCATCTACATCAACAACCTGCCCGAATACCTGAAAGAAGGCAGTCCCTTTCTGCGCTACGTGCGCGAGACAAAGACTCCATTCGCGATCCTGATTAACTACGGATCGGCAACGCTGTCTACGGAAGACGGACAAGCTGCGTGGAAGCTTCTGACTGGCGAATTGAAAGATCAGTTTATCGGTTGGATGTCAGGCGAAAGCGTCGGCTACGTTTGGGAACAGGCGCCGGCACAGTTGAAGATTTCCGGCTCCATGTCGCGGCGAGAATTACTCGAGGCGCATCGCGTCTTCTACACCAATGCCATCGCGCAGAAGTGGGCCGGAATCTTTCATACCGACACCGGCGCCATGTGGGACAAACTTATTCCGGCGCAGGCAACTTCAAGTACTTCCTTCGCACACGCACTGACTGAGTGGGGTGTGCGGCTTTTGGGGATCGAGACCGCCGCGGTACAGCCAATGTTCGCCATGCGCACCGCCTTCACTCGCGGAGCGGCGCGACAGTATGGCGGAAATTTTCTTTATTACCACGCGCCTAATTTTGGCGACACCGCCACCACCTTCACCAAGGTCCAGAACTTTGCGGGACCTGACAATTTTTTCCATTCGCGTTATGGCGCGACGATGGGACCGTCGCTGTCGTGGTATCGCAAAAGTTATTACTTTTACTACATGGCTGGAGCTTCGGCGATTTACCTCGAGCAAGGTCACGATCAGTTTTTCAAACCTGGGCCAGGCGAGCACGATTTCCAGCTCAACCCGCTCGGCCGCATTACCGATGAGTTTATCCGGTTTGCCGAAAAGCATCCTGACCGCGGCACGCCTTACACGCCTATCGCTTTTCTGCTCGACCCTGCACACGGTTGGGAGATGACTGATTACCCGCATTGGCCGTTTGGAGTTTCACAACTGACTCGACACGACCGCGCTCTGCGCGAACTGTTTGGTGTGGCCTATTATCCCGGGCTCGTGGTTGAAGGCGAACCGGCAAGCGGCGACCGTCAGGCATTCGTCAACGGAATCTTCGGAGACATTTTTGATGTGCTGGTAGCTTCCGAAGGCGCTGGACCAACGTCGGGAATTCCAGGGCGCGGAAATAACACAAATGCTACGCCAGCTCGTTCTCTATTGGTTCGTCGCCCGACGGTCATGCCATTGCAAGCCTATCGGGCCATCGTAGCCGGCGGACGGATTCAGTGGTCCAATCAATGGATCCAGCGGCTCACCGATTACGTGAAGTCCGGCGGCACCGTCGTTATTAACGCCGCACAAATTCAGGGACTACCAACCGAACTACTGGGCGTCAAACCGACTGGGACAACTGCCGAAGCTGATTCTGCCCGCTGTATTTCACCGGGCGAAGCTCAGCAGGATCTCAGTGGTCAACTGTTTCGTTACGAGAAGGTAGAGTTGAAAGGTGCTCAGGCGCTCATCACAACTGACAACGGCGATCCGCTGGTCACCGTACACAAACTCGGCAAGGGCTCGGTCGTCTTCTCAGCATTGCCGGACCTGCTTGGCGAAGACGAACGCGTCACGCCTTTCGCCGCGCACATGCTGGCGCATGTTTTCGCCGAGGCCACGCCGCTGCGCGTTCGTGGAGACGTTGAATACTTGATAAATCGAAACGAGAAAGGCTGGGTGGTGACTCTCTTCAACAATAACGGTGTATTCAAGCCCCAGCAGGGTATGGCGCAGGTTGATCGGTCTGCGTATGTCGCGGCGACAATTAGCTTACCGTCGCAGCAGATTCAGAGTGCAACGGATTGGATTACGGATAAGTCAGTTGAAGTGAAAACTCAAAACGGCGAGGGCGTCGTAACAGTCAGTATTGCTCCGGGAGGAGTTTCAATTGTCGAGCTGAGAATCCGGTAAGCAGGGCGTTGGGATGTGAACTCGAGCGGTTCTGGGATACCTAGTCCGCGAAGCGGACGGAAGCGTAAAGCCTGGGGCGTGAGCCCCAGGTCACCGACCGCCAAATGATTCTCGAGCCCGCGGCAGCGGGCGACAGTGCCCTTGCTAAGGGACTCTCGCCCGGCTTCGCGGGCTCAATTGATTTTCCTGATTAGTACCCAGGGCTGACGCCCCAGGCTTTATGCTGTCACCTGCTTCGCAGGTTTCACTCGTTGCCGCTGAAGGCGGTTTGTTCTTCGCTATCGGGTGTAGGTTTCCTGCTGGTTGGCTGCTGGCTGTTTATTGCTCTCTTAACTTCGACCTCTGCAATTCGCAGACGAAAATCAGGAATCTCATTACGCCGATCACTCACTTGCTTGTTCCTGCTGGCAGGCACGCCCATGACGCGTCGCTGCAGGGCTGCATCGCCCACCTCTGAATTACCACTCAACGTTAGTAGCTTGATTGCCGCGCGACAAACTTCATCATTCGCGTGCTCCTCAATAGCCTGCACAAGTGGATCGAGCTCTCCGCTTTTCGCCATCACAAACAGGACAGATAAAGCATTGTAAGTGTCTTCACGACTTTCACTGACCAGGTTGTCGATGGCCTCGCCGGCCACACCGGAGGCAGCGATTGCGCTGCCGATATTGCGGCGACGTTCCTCAGAACCTTCGTCTATCGCCCGGTTGAACAAATCTACCGTCTTGTGAGGATCCAGTTTGCGCAGCGCTCGTGCTGCAGCGTTTCGCACATGCGGCGAATGATCGTCAAAGCAACGGGCAATCAAGGTGAAGGCATCGGGCGACTGTGACCGCGCGAGTTCTGCTACGGCGGCGGCCCGTTTGTATGGATCGACGCTGTGAAGATAGGAAGCAATTGCGGGGGGCACATCGAGACCGGCGGTGGCCTCGACCGACTGCGCGGCTATGGCCGGACCTACGTCAACTGTCGCAGCCACTTCAACAGCCGGCAGGTGCGGGGCCAAATCCTCGAACGTGTCTTCCGATAGTTCGGCCGTCTGAATTATATCCTCGCTGCGGAACGCCTCGATTTGCTTGATCTGTTCTTCGGCACGCGCGCGAGCTTCCTCTTCGGCGTTCAGTCGTTCTCGCTGCTCCTGCAACCGTGCCTCAGCGGCGGCGCGTTGTAGAGTCAACGCCTCAATTCGAGGACGCTCCTCTTCCTCGAGCCGTCGGAACATCTCGATCTCTTCTTTGATCCGCTTTTCCTGGTCAGCCCTCGCCTGCGCTTCGTTGGCAACACTGCGACGAGCTGTTTCAAGTTTTGCCAGTATTTGTTCCTCGGCTAATGCAGCGGCGTGTGCTTCGGCTTCAAATCGTTGAACTTTGTCCGCCACGGAGCGATAGGCCTGCTCGGCTGTGTGTTCGCGCGCTTCAGCTTCCGCGATTCGTTTTCGAGCTTCTGCATCCGCGATACGGAGACTATCGATCTCACTCAGAATCACACGCTCGCGTTCCAGACGTTGCTTGTGCTCTTCTTCAGACTTCTCTCGTGCTACTTCCAATTCGGCCAAGCGCTTTTGTTGGGCTTCGGCCTGGATGTGCGCTTCTTTCTGTAGACGCGCGTCTTCTTCCTGGGCGTGGCGGCGAGCTTCGACCAGACGGCGTTCTTCGGTCTCCACGAGTTGCAGAAGCTCAGCCTCCAGCTTCACACGCTGTGCTTCAGCCTTGGCTCGCATCTCTTCGGCAGTACGCATCCGCGCCTGCGCTTCAAGAAGTTTTTCTGCATCTCTTTCAGCGCGTTCGCGCGCCGCCTCAACCTCGGCCCGGTGCTTCGCAGCTTCGTCGGAAGCTTTGCGTAGGTTCTCTTCCTCGCTTCGCAACCGTTGAACATCCGTGGCGTGTTGAGCTTCTGCTTGCTGACGCTTACCTTGGGCCGCAACGCGTTCGGCAGCTTCCGCGGTTTGATGGCGAGTGAACTCCAACTCCATTCGCTTCCGTGAGTGCTCTTCCGCCGCGTGCCTCAGAGTCGCGGCTTTCAGCCACAAGCGCGTTTGTTCTTTAACCAGACGCTGCTCTTGAGCTTCAGCCTCAACACGGGCGCTGACTTCTGCGTTTATCGCTTCCGCTTCCTGCAACCGGCGACCTGCCGCTTCCTCTTCGGCCTTTTTACGGAGTTCCTCTTCTTGTCGCTGTCGTGCTGCGGCATCAGCTCTGAGTTTTGATTCTCGTTCAGCTCGCCAACGTGCTTCGTTCTGCGTCGCCGGAATAGTGGCCGCTGTCTCCTTCAGCTTTTGCTGAACGTCTGCGAGCGTTTTCCGAGACGCCTGTTCCTGTTGGAAGAGTTCCTTCTCTTCTTCGGACACTGACGCATCCTGGAGTATGGCGGGCTGAGGCGCGGGCACAACTGATTCTTTTGGTTCTACAACCTTCGACTTCGCAGGCGCCGCATCTTTCGACTTCGCCTGTGGCTTGCCCTGCTCGCGTACGGTTTGAGTTTGCGAGCTACGATGACCGGCGGGATCTACTTTCTCTTCTGAGGGCGTCGATGTTTTGGTGGAAACTTGAGCCGCTTTTATGCTCTTTTCCGAAGATGTACTTTTTGCGGGTCCGGATCCAGGCGACGGGTGTGAAGCTTGAGTGCTTGGCCCAGTCGGTTCCTGCGACTTCACTGGAGCGTTTGCGGAAGCTTCGGCAACTTTCACTTTCTTTTCGTCTTGCTTTGGTGAGGTCTTAACGGAAGTAGGATCGCCGATTTTCGCCAGCGCTTCTTCTGCCGCTGTGCGAACCTCCGCATCGTCGTCAAACATTGCGGCTATCAAATGCGCCGTTCCGCGTTGACTGCCCACCAGACCCAGCGAGCGTGCTGCAATTACACGTTCGGCAGACGACTCCGCTCCGCGAAGTGTTTCTACCGCTTCATCAAAATATCCATGCTCCACGAAAAGCCTCCGTGCACGTTCTTGTTCGGCAGCCTGGTTGGCCGTCTGTTGTGAATCGCTGGACAGTGGTCCAGCATCTGCGCTCGTCTGCCGGTCATCCGTCGTCGGTCCCCGGTCTGCTTTACCCGCCATCGCCCCCAGCAGTTCAGCAGCGACCTCTTGCCTTGTAGCTTTGTCGGTCGGGTGCGCGGCCTTCGCTTCGCCCGAGCGCCCGGCAAGAAAATCCCTGACCGCGGCTATTCCTGCTTTGACTTGCTGGTTCACAGACGACCTTGCTTTCGGTTTCGAAGACAACCCGGCACCCGCCCCCTGGCTAAAACTTCCCCGCGAAATCTTATGCTTTGATAAATGCCGATACCTGAACACCCTTACCCGGCACACCTATTTACTTAAAGATAGTCCGATTCCCTGTTTTCTTCTATAGAAAATCCCGCTTTATCTGCACAAAAGGCTGATTTTCGATGCATGCGTGCCGGTATCAGAACCGGGAGCGGTAGCGACCGGGTCAGCTTCTACACTAATGGAACGGTATTTTGGCTGCATTCGTCGCGTCGTTCTTCCCAGCCGACCCGGTCGCTAC
>JALZOO010000320.1 GCA_030913905.1 Acidobacteriota bacterium | reverse complement strand
TGCTTTTCCGGCAAGAGGGGTCTTTCCGCAGTCTTTTTTTTCGAGCCTCTCCTGGTGACGGGCCTTTTTCTGCTATTAGTCGCCACTTACTTCCTCCCCACCCTTATCTAGGGATGTTCCAGGTCAGTTATGATC
The DNA here is from genome assembly GCA_030913905.1 of Acidobacteriota bacterium. Taxonomy (GTDB): domain Bacteria; phylum Acidobacteriota; class Blastocatellia; order Pyrinomonadales; family Pyrinomonadaceae; genus PSRF01. The sequence continues at coordinate 7,692 of JALZOO010000320.1, read as the reverse complement.
GCGCCGGCAATAGCCTTTGCAAGTTGAGTGCGGACAGCCTGCGCTGTTGGACCGGTGTTCAATAAGACATCGACAGCCGGCACGTCCATAAACTCCACCTCCAGGAGACAGGCACGGCAATGGCCCCCGCTCGTGTTACCGAGAGCTGCATCATTTAGCACCCCGAATTTTTCTTCCTTGACGCCTCGGTTCTTTGCGCCAACGTCGACGCTTCTTAGGGCGTTGAAGGCAGCGTTCTGAATGTTGCCGGCAAAGCGCTTGTCGTCGGCGAGGTTGACGTTGTCGAGCGGTCGCCTGACATAGGTCTCAGTGCCTCTGGTTACTTTATTGAAGCCATTGAGGTGAATACTCAGAAACCTGTCCGCGTGATTTGTCCGTGCGACATTCGCCCTTTTTGCGAGACTCAGATTTGTGTCGCCCGTTCGGGTCATCACAATCTTAAGGGTGTGTCCACCGGCCGCGGCCGCGCTCTGCAATTCCGACTTCACCAGATTCGCAAGGATCAACGTGAGCTCCTTTTCTTTCACGCCGCTGGGACTGACGGCATGATTGCCATCCGACCCACCAATGCTGCCCGTCCCACCATGACCAGGATCAATTACTACCGTTGCAGTTGCCATCGTCTTTTCCTCCAATTCATGCGGTCTTAAGAACGGCCCAACCAGTATCTGAAAGCTCTCAATCTTCTGAGAGTATCCAAACCGGTTTATAGCCACTCCACTAATCGGATTTCACTCTCGCTTTGCCCTTAGAAGGGCTGCCAACTTATCTGTATCCAGACCAAAACCGAAGTTAAATCGTAAGCCACTCTTCCTTCGTTCCTCCGTCGCGTTCACATAGGTTAGAGATAGTCCTTTCGCGAGGTTAAAAGCTCCATTCAATAGCCGGCGCTTGACCCTTCACGAGATTCAATCCTGGCGACACCAAAAAGGGCTAAGCGATTTACTACTTGGCGTTTGCGCGCAACAGCTCGACCAGCTTGTCCATGTCGAAACGCGTGCCAAAGTTGAAGCGGAATCCCTGCTTCTTTTCCTCTTCGGTGGCGGACGAATACGTAATCGAAAAAGGAATGCTCAGTCCCCTGAACAACGGAACTTCGGTAACAAACTGTAGTGAGCCAATGTCAGGGGTGCGCGTCGCCACGTTCCTATTTTCAAAGAGGCGCTGATACCGACCGACGAAAGCATAAGTAACTTTGCTCTTGTTCTCTCCTTCGGTGAAAGGACTGTCACTCGACCCCTCAAACGACAACGCCGCCGCGAAGTCTCTAAGCCTGCGTTGATTGAGCGCCGGATCAGGCTTGTTATACAACGATAGGCCCATATTGCCGGTGAGCTTTAAGGGCCCCATAAAGCCCTTCTCCTGGTCAAACAAAAATTTTGCCTCAGAGTAGTCGGAGCCGGTTGGGATACGATGATTTGTGTATGCAAACGTCGCCAATGGCCCTTTTTGCAAGTCAGCAAACGCGTCGTTGATGATTTTGTTCGCCACCACGAGGTTGTCGAGTGACCTTTTCAAGTTTGGCAAGAACTCGCCTTCAATGCGCGCGATCTCATCCGCGCCGAGTTCGAAACTGTGGTTACTGACCGGCACGAAAACCTGGCTGCGGAGGCGACCAAGAATTACGGCGGCCAACATCTTTTGCTTATCTGCCGGCGATGCCGAAGTATACGCAGGGCAGGCCATCCGTGCCGTCACTTCAGCCGGAAGGGTGTCCAACACGTTGTTTTCGAGCGTGCCGTACTTCGGATTTTTGGTAGCAAGCTCATCGATGGATCGTCCGAGAGTGCGCAGACGCTCTCGAATCAGCGGTCTCACTTTCTCGTCAAACACCTTTCGGAAACCGGGAGAGCGCGTACTGCGATCGCCAAATAATCTGATCCTAGCCGACCATTCGGAAAGGTTATTTCTGCGAGCATTAGCAAGATCATTGGTCTTGTTATCAACGGCAAATGTTGCTGCCAGACCGACCCTGTTGAGAATGCCGGCCTTTGCATAATTCTCCGCGGTGTCCTTGTTCTTAGCTGCGTACAGCGAATAAAGCGAAGTGCTTAGCGTCAGGTTCGTGCCGTCATTCTTCTTGGTGATCCCTCCATGTTCGACGGCAAACCCAAGCAATTGCGCAAAGCCCGGCTTTTCAACGCCGCTAACCGCGCCATCAGCGTTCGCGGATCCTCCGAGTTGCTTGTCAGTGCGCGCAGTCTCTCCGATGTAATGGTAAGACTCAAGATTGCGGACCAGTTCAGAACTCTTGGGAGACGCTGCGTCAAAAACCGTGTAGAGCACCATCTGCGGTCCCGCTTGTGCGGCTATATCAGGGTTGTTTTGAGTGATGATGTCAGCTGCGAGACCGTTAGCAAGGTCCGTTAAGAGTCCGGGAGCATCATCATAGGAAGCCGGAGCCGAGCAATCGGCTGGCGCAGCATGAGCAGGTTCGGAACCGTTAGACGGAGTTAGGGTACCGTTCAACCGAAGGGCAGAGGGCTTAACAAATAAAACGCTCGTAGTCGCTTCGGATGCCGGCCGCTTCGTGGGCGCGTTTGGTCGTGTTACGTGTTCAACGACAGTGGGTTGTTCGTTTACATCAGGACGTGAGGTAGCGACATCGGGAAGATTAAGCGCAATCCGGAGAATCGTAATTTTGCCTCGGTTGTCTGACTTTTCCTTCGTTAGTAAGGCCAGACGTTCAGCCTGAGACTCAGAGGTACGACTGATCTCACTGTCCAAACATTCATCTAGTTTTGTGTAGAGCTTTAACAACGACTCTTTGTAGAGCTGACGAACAGATGGCGCCAGGTCATTTAGGTCGAGTTGTTCCAACTGTTGAATGTCCTGTTTTACCCGCGCACACTCGTCCGTTGTCTGCGACAACCCAATAACCGGCGTGAGAAGAATTATTAAGGAGAGCGTGAGGCTCAGGGATGCCGAATTTTTCATGTTACCTCCAACAGTTTTTGCTAAAGTTTTCGAAAACCAGCAATTACCCGGCCTTAACCCGGAAGCGTATGCCAGCCTCTTTTATTTGACTGCTCTTGGCGATGATGAAGCCGCACGGGCAGCCTTCATCGTTCTCGCCCGAGATCTCGGTTTGATAAAAAGCTGTTGGTGGAGCATCGGGGAAGAAAACAAATTCCATTAGAACTCGATGCGTTTGACCCACCGGCTTGCTCACATCAAATTCAAATTGGGGCGCATCTTCGCTCCCGGTGTTCGGTAAGTCCCCTCCATCCAGTACGGCTTCAACATCGACTCCACTACCGCCAAAGTTAGTTGGTGTCACTGAAATCGTGATGTGCTCCCCTGGCACCACGTCATAGGTAAATGAGTTGATCTTTTTCATCGTTTCTCCTTGGGTGCAAGTCAAACTGCTGAATGGCTGCAAATTCTTGAGTTTCGTATCTAAGACAGCCTTGAGATTGCTGTTGCTTATTTAATGGTCAGTCTTTCGATCCCTCTTCCGGACTTTTCTCATGCGGTTTGACCGCGGAACGAATCACGATGAACTTGTTAAGCAGGTCAAACCAGAATGGCGCGCCGAGGGAGAGTGCCAGGGCAGTCAATATCCACCCAAGGGCGTGCCAATAAATTTGATCCAGCCACCCTCCCGCCTGGACAAAGTTCAAACCAGGCCAGGTTCGTTTCGGATCGCCGGGGGTTTCCCAACCTATGGGTAAACCAAGGGCCTGAATCTGCGCGAGGTTCGCAAGGTATTTGCACTTGGGAGCCTCGGGGTCCTCGCAAGCCTGCTGCAGATCCTTTGCACTTTGACACTCAACCGAGTTTGGTTCTTCACAAGCGATCAGTGCATCCGTACCACGTTTGCATTCAGCCGAGTTTGGGTTTTCGCAGGCCTTCTGAAGCTTCTCTGCACTCTTACAGGCCTCGGAGTCTGGCTTTCTGCAAGCATTTTCATGCGACAGAGCGCGTTTGCAGTCCGCTGAAGTTTCGTCTTTAACACACGCAGGTAATTTCGGGGCTGTAGAAATTGAGGGAGACCCGGACGGTGAAACAACTACCACTGCTGAAGGCGAAACAACTGGTTCTGCCGACGGCGAGACCATTGGCACTGTCGATGGTGAAACCGATTGCTCCGGCAAGGGCGAAGTTGCTGTTACAGAAGACGGAGAAGGCGAAGCTACCGCCGTGCCTTGATTTGTGCCAGAGACGGGCTTTCCAGTGGCGTTGGCCGCCCCCGATGCGGCAGACTCGCTGGACGTAGTCTGCGTTGCGGGCGACGGTTTCGGCGCGGGTGAGGCTGTGGCGTTTGCCTTTGCGTATGCGTCGCTGGCCGCGACTAATGACTCGCGTAGAGCCTTATCAGTCGACAGTCGCTTAGCGATCGTGATGGTGTCCACATTGACTGTGACTGCAATAAACAATCCGAGAATCAGGATGTTTACCTGCGCCCGTCGCTTATACCAACTGGACACGCGGTCCATTGAAGCGTTGTACCAGGCTTCAATGTTTTCGCGCACTTTGGCGACGTCGTTTCCCGCAGCATCCAGCAGAGGTATTACTCCTCTTTTTATCTGTTCTGTTATTTGAGGGTCTGCCGCCGCCAGGGCAGCACGGAGAGCCACAACGGAGGGATTCGGTGGCAGTGGTGCCGGCGGAACCACCAACGGCGCACCAACTCCCGAGACATTAACGACTACCGGTGCCGGCCCAGGCGAAGGTTGCGCGGACGAAGGAGCCGTCGCATCGGCCGCTCCCGATGGCCCGACAACCGCACCGCCATCCCCCACACCCGGACGGATCAAATCCATTAATGCCAGCGAAAAGTTGCGGGCAGGTATGTAAGACGGCAACTGGGTGCGTTTCACCCAGCGTCTCCTGGTTGCTATTCCTGACTCTTGATAAGTGCCCTCGAAAAGTCCGTTGATTAGTGGGTGATTGTAGAATTCCTGAACGATGTCTTCGTCGCCTGAATCGCTATTAGGAACTAGCAGTTCTCGAATACCCCTTTCGAGGTCAATCGCGCGCTTCTTGAGCAGCAGTTCGATGATCTCGTTGGCGGCCGTACACATCAGGCTGAGCAAAAGGTAGATGAAGGTCAACCCAATGGCCACATCGAGGATTGTAGTATTGAACATTTGGAACCTCTGGAAGCAGCTGATGCGGTCAGCAGAACCTGCTTGATCGGAGATGAGGTATTCCTAAATCAGTCTCAAACGACAGAACGGACCTTCTTAATGAGAAAACGCAGCCCGGTGAAAGGGTAAATGTGCCAAGCTAGCACGGGTCGCAAAGACTGCTTTTGGTATACAAGGAGCGAACTGGTTTAGTTCGCGGCGTCAGGGCTCGAGGACGAGCGCCTTATACTACTATGCAAAAACCCTGTCAAGAACATCGTGCTTCAGAAAAGAAACCCGCGAGAAACCCGCCGATCAAACAACCGGACTTTGGGCACTACTCAACGGCTAACGCACCTGTTACGTGAGTTCGCGCAAGATGCTGATCGTCTAAATCGATTTCCTTGTCTTCCATTGGTAATGTCGCGACGGGCCAAAACGTTTCAGCGAAGTCTCGGTCGTCAGGAGCATGGCTGTGAACTGGGAAGCTCTAACGGGCCTGTTCGAGAGGCGCGGGTTAGCGGAAGTGAGGGCTCACGTAGTTTTCAAGTTTCAGGTGCGTCGCGACTAGACAGACTGATGAACTCAGGAACCGGGGTACAGGGTGGTGTCCTGCTACTTGAAAACCTTAACTATTGACATTCATCGTCAACAGAAATATCGTGCGCCTTGTATAAGGGTTAACACTTTTGCTAATGCGGGCGTCTCTTATCCCTACGCGGGACGCCTAATGGTTGCGCAAGGTTCTCACGGGTGGACCGCTCGTTTCCGAATACGGCACGACCTTACGTTAGTTAACGAATTAAGCAGACTCGCAAATCTCCTTGCTGCTCCACGGTCTGAACTCTCGTCTTAAAGTTTCTATCGCTCACAAAGTTTTACATTTCCATTTCTCACGGAGGCGCTCATGTCCGATGCTTCTTCACCTCAGGCTGAATACACTCAAGAAGTGCGTTTTGCGATTGTTATGTACGGCGGCGTCTCGCTCGCCATTTACATAAACGGCGTTGCGCAGGAACTCTTGCGGATGGTGCGTTCGACGTCCCAGAGTGAGCGGGACGAGCAGGATAATCCTGCCCTAATTCCCGTCGATAAATTGAAAGGGACTGAACGCATCTATCGACGCTTGAGCTACCTGCTGTCCGATCCCCACTTGCTTCGAGACTTCCGTAGTTCACTCGAAGAACAAGAGGCGCTTCCTCCTGCGGACGACGTGGTTGATCGGCGGATGTCAACGGCGCCTGTAAACACCCGCTTCGTAGTGGATATTTTGTCCGGTACGTCTGCCGGGGGGATCAACGCTATCTATCTGGCGAAAGCCCTCGCCAACGATCAACAACTGGACGAATTAAAGCAGCTGTGGGTGAGCGAAGGAGATATAGCTCTCCTCATAAATGACAAGAAATCGACCATGGGCCTGCACCTTGCGAATCAGGATCCGCCGCAGTCGCTTTTGAACAGCCGCCGGATGTACTTGAAATTGCTTAGAGCTCTGCAGGGAATGGAAGCCTTCAAACCCCGCCAGCGTGGCTTTAACTCTCCTCACGTCGACGAACTGGATCTGTTCATAACTACAACTGATATTCAGGGGTTGACATTGCCACTGCGCCTGTCAGACACCATTGTGTATGAGAAACGACACCGCAACGTATTCCATTTCAAATATGAAAATCCGGAAGCGACAGGTAAGTATCGCAACGACTTCCTGGGGACCAATGATCCTTTCATGGCGTTTGCGGCTCGGTGTACATCCTCTTTTCCGTTTGCTTTCGAGCCGATGCGGCTTTGCGATATCGATGAAGTCCTCGATCTGTTTCCTCAGTACCGAAACGACCCGGCATGTCGATCAAACTCCGACGACTGGAAAGCCTTCTTTCGGGAGAATGTCGATGCTGAAACTGGCAAAACAGTTGACTTCACCGACCGCTCTTTCGGTGACGGAGGCTACCTCGACAACAAGCCTTTCACTTTTGCTACCGAAACGCTCTCCCGACGCGACGCTCCCGTTCTCGTAGATCGCAAGCTGATCTATATCGAGCCCTCTCCAGAGCATCCTGAAGATGAACTGCAACAGAATATCAAGCCCCAGGCCCTTGAAAATGTGAAAGCAGCGCTGCTCGATCTGCCCACTTATGAAACTATTCGCGAAGACCTACAACGCCTGATGGACCGCAATGGCTTGCTCCGGCGAGTTAACCGGATCGCTCGAGATATCGAAGGTGATCTTGATCAATCAAACACGGAGCGTCCGGCTCTCAAGGAAGGGGAATGGGTCACCTTCGATCTTGCCGACATGACGAGGCGTTTCGGCCCCTACTATATTCCTTACCGCAGGCTGCGAATTTCCGACACCACGGACCAACTGGCAAAACTCGTGGCCAGAGCTGCGGACCTCGACGAGAACTCGGCACACTTCACGGCCGTGCGCTATCTCATTCGCGCGTGGAGAGAAATTAACTACCCTGACTACCATTCAAAGGGAAAAGAAGCCGGTTCCGAAGCTGGCGGCGCGGCTGAAACCAGCCAACGCACAATTAACCAGTTCCTGGCAGATTTCGATTTCAAGTACTGGTTACGCCGGATGACTTTCATCCGTTCAAAAGTCGACCAACTGTATAAG
>JALZOO010000033.1 GCA_030913905.1 Acidobacteriota bacterium | reverse complement strand
CGATCGCTACGCAATCTGCCATCGTCACGCCGCGTATGGGGACGAAAGGAAGTACATCGGTGGCTCCGAGGCGCGGGTGAACTCCGCGATGCTGCCGCATGTCAATCAACTGCGCTGCCAGCGCCACGCCGCGCACGGCGGCCTCCACCATCATTTCGGGTGTGGCTACAAAAGTGATGACCGAGCGGTTGTGATCGGGATCGCGATGCGTGTCCAGCACACAAGCCGTCTCGACTGACTGGATCTCCTGCACCAGCCGCGAAAGTGTCTGGAGATCGCGACCCTCGCTAAAGTTTGGGACACACTCGACAAGAGCATTGCCAATTGCCGATTGCCGATTGTCAATTTTAGTGACTCCCATTGGCTCTTAGCTTAACATTTAGGTTCAGGTATCCGATGAGTCAAATCGGCAATCGGCAATTGGAAATCGACAATGACTTACGACCGATTCATTGATCAACGCAAAACTGCCTGGCAACGTTTAGAAGACCTGCTCAAGTTGCTGGACCGCAGTTCGCTGCGACGGCTGCATCGGGAAGAAGTGCGCGAGCTGGGACGCATCTATCGACGCACCGCATCTGACCTGGCAATTGCGCGCGCCGAGTCGCGAGACCCGCGCTTGATCAATTATCTGAACAGCCTGGTAATACGCGCGCACGGCCGCATCTATCAAGCCGACGCCCAGGGTGGCTCGCGTATCAGGAACTTTTTTGCGTGCGAGTTTCCCAGAACATTTCGCCGGACCTGGCGCTATACGGCAGTTTCCTTCAGCGTGTTTGCCCTATTCAGCGTTATAGGATTCCTGGGCACCAAATACGATCCCGAGTTCTCCGAACTGCTGGGCGTGCCACCCAATTTTCGCGAAATGTACATCGAAACGAAGACCCACTGGTGGGAAGATCTGAACGAAGCCAACCAGGTCGGGGCCAGCGCAATTGCCACCAACAACATACAGGTGACGATTTACACCTTTGCGTTTGGGGCGATGTTTGGAGTGGGCACTTTGTTTTACCTGGCTTATAACGGCGCGAACATAGCGTCAGTGGTAGCGTTAACCTATCGGGCTGGTTTCGGAAAGGATTTAGTCACTTTTATGGTGGGCCACGGGGTCATCGAGCTTTCCTGCATCTTCATTGCAGGTGGAGCGGGACTGCTGATAGGAAGCGCGCTGCTGATGCCCGGCGATCTGTCGCGCGCTGACGCATTGAAGAGTCGTGGTCGGGATGCGGTGCGTTTGATGATGGGTGTCGCAGTGTTGCTTGTGGTCGCCGGCATCATCGAAGGCTTCATCTCACCGGCTCCGATTCCGGCAGCGATCAAATACAGCGTAGCGGCAATCACCGGACTTGCGCTTTATTCGTACTTACTACTCGCGGGAAGCGACGAAGACCAGGGGGAAGGGGTAAAGGGGAAAGGGTAAGCGGAAAAGAACCTTTGCCTTATCGAGGTTGAACGGGTGCACTCTTGATTGCTTGTATTTGGTTGAATAGGGATCTGCTGATCACAAGTGCAGATTCGCGAAGCTCGTCATAGGTCGATTGGCTGAGGTACCCCACATCGAACGAAACTCGACAGAGACTTCTAACCTCACCAGCTGATCCCTTAGCAATGTTAAGAAACAGTAGATATTCTTTGCGCGATGAACGCTCAAATCCTTCAGCGATGTTTGTTGGAATAGATACTGCCGCTCGACGGATCTGATCTCGCAAACCGAAATCACGTCTTAAGTCGCCTTGTCCCGTTATTAGATATACTTGTTTCACGAACGCGATTGCTTTTTGCCAAACAACTAAATCTTCAAACGAGCGAATCTTGTTGTTCATGGTGGGTTCCTTTCCAGCGGGAAGGCCGATCCTTTCCCCTTTACCCTTTAACCCCCCAATTTGTCGAGCCAAAGCTAAAGCAGTCCCCTTTCCTTCACTTGCAAGTATTTTTCCAGTAGCGCCGGTGCGAGCGCAGCGGCGGTGACGTCTAGCGCAAGGCCACCCTGCGATTCAACCAAACGCAAAGCCGCTTCGCGCAGGTGCATGATCTCCTCGGCCACTGATTGCGTAAACAGATCCTTCGCAGTCTCCGGCACGCTGCTCACCACCGCTTTCAGATCGCGATCAGCAATCGTAACTACCAGCGGCAGATGACGAGGCCGCAGCAAGCGAAGTGAAGTCAGCAGCTCCTTTGAACCTTCCTCGTCAACCAGGTCAGTCAACAACACCACGAGCTAACGTCGTTTGCTGTTGGCGGCGATTAACTCAAACGCACGCTAATACGAAGGCTCAATCATCTCCGGCTCGACTGCGTAGAGCGCCTCCAGCGCTGCGTCCATGTGATCACGGCCGCGACTCGGCACCAGGAAACTTTTGATTCTTCGACCGAAGACTAACAGCCCGGCATTGTCGCCCGCTCGGGCCGCCGCGGACATCAAAGCCAGCGCAGCATGGACCGCCGAGTCAAGCTTGGTTTCCTGCTCGATTCGGGCGGTCATCAAACGCCCGCCATCGATGGCAATTAGTATTGTCTGGTCACGCTCTATCTGATACTGGCGGGTGGTGAGCTTGCCCCGGCGTGCTGTCGCCGTCCACGAGATATGTCTAAGCTCGTCGCCGCGCACGTAATCTCGCAGCGATTCAAACTCGCGACCTTCTCCGC
>JALZOO010000186.1 GCA_030913905.1 Acidobacteriota bacterium | reverse complement strand
TTCGAAGATTTTTTGTTGCAACTTCGTAAAAGAAGACATAGACTGCCACCTCTTTTGCACTCACGAGTCTTTTGGGAATTTGGAGGAGAGTGAAATGTCTACTTCGCGCAGAAACTTTTTGAAGACCGGGACGATGGTAGCTTTAGCAGCCGGTGTTCCTTTTGCGGTGGTTGGAAACGCGGTGGCCGGAGAATCCATTCCTCTTTCAACTTCACCGCTCGGACTCCGCAAGTCCGATTTCGTAGCTCAGCTGAATACAGAATTCCGCGTTAACGTTAATAGGTCCAAGCTGTGTGTGAAGCTTGTTGATGTGGCGGACCTTGGTTCGCCTACGCGCAACGGAGAAGCCTTCTCCCTAATGTTCCGTGGCGATGCGTCCCTGTCACTATCTCAAAACACGTACGTCATCGAGCATGAACGACTCGGAAGGTTTTCGTTTCTGCTCGTGCCGATGCGCACAACCAAAGACGGTCAGCAATACGAAGCTGTGATTAATCGGCTCCGCGCTTAGAAGCTTCGCCCAGGCTCATCGCCTTGGTTGACTACAACAAACTAATCGCTGTTACTCGGCGTTAGGTTGCTTTTCCATTAATAAATGGATGCCGTGTTCAGCGGCGCCTGCGAATCCCAATCTCTCAAATAACCCAAGGGACCTGTTAAAACTCTCCACGTAGATCCGCAGAGGCTTTCCCGCGAAGTTCGCTTCTTTCATGAGCTGAGCCAGCAGTTCGCTTCCCAGACCTGCGCCTCGATGTTCCGGCAGCAGAGTGATGTCAACGATTCGAATTTCGTCTTCCAGGCGAGCGACATAAAGTCGTCCAACCGCGTGTCCGTCGCGCATGATGATGTCGTGTTTCGCAGCGGGATACTTCTGCCCATAGTGTGACTGCTGCGCTTTGAACTGCGCTTCCAAGAACGCCGCACGTTGCTCGTCGCTCCACTGCACCAGCGCCATTTCATCTTCACGTGTACTGGCATAGATCTTCAGCAGTAACAATTCATCACCTGGTTCGACGGGGCGCAATCTCAGCTGATATTGGGTTGAAGGTGGCATGGACTTTGGATCTTAAACGATTAGGAGTGCGTGCGTTTGATGAGCCATCCTAGACTTGATCAAGAAAGCGATTAAACACGGCTTCGTAATACAGTCCATCGGCGTCCTGTCGAATCGGCACAATAAACAGATCGAACTCACCGAACCGCTTATGTTCCATGCGCCGCATGCCCTGCCCCAAAGATTGATCAGATGGACCACGAAAGATAACTGAGAACTGTTCGTTCCGCTCACCTAACTTTCGTGTGGACACTTCAGTCAGCTCCAGTTGGAGCTCACCGGTTTCATGCTTAACACTAAATGTCGTGTTCAACTGGCTGGACAGGTTCTCGTGCGTTAAATCAGTATCCATTAGTTCCTCTCGTTAAGGCCTGCTCATAATCAAAACCATAAACTCGTCTATCCTGGGCCCAAAATAGAAGCCACGGCTAAGGGGAAGAAATCTTGGCCCAGTCATTTGTATTCTTTCAAGTGCGGTTTGGAATTGCGCGTCAAAGTCTGCCTTGGTGATCGCAGCATAAGGCAAGCTCAAATCAAATCTTCTGAGAATGTGATTCAGACAAATTATATGCTCGTCATGACCGGCCAGCATAAGCGCCTGCTCATCAAACTTGAGGAACTCGGCCAGCGGCAGTAATCGACAAACGAAGCCCACTTGTTCGGCGCAACTTTTCACATGTCCGAAATGAATGGAGAATTCTTCGTGATTCAGGTGGAGCATCTGCAGCGGAAGCTGATCGATGCTTCCGTATTCGCTCAGGATGACTCTTCCACCTGGGCTAAGGTGTTCCCACGCGCGTTCAATGAATTCAAAAACCCCTGAATTGATTCTGAAGGATTGCGTCTCGTCGTCGACTGTAAGGTTGTACTTCGCTACATAAGTTGCGCCCTCTCCGTCCCAGGTGGTTTCAGCGCCATCTGCGCTAACTCGCTTGTGCACCCATGAAATCGGGAAATCGGCCACCACTTCATTAAGAATAACGAGATCAAACTTGTGGTCCGGAATCGATAGGGAAACAGCGTCCTGATGCACGTGTTCGAAAGTCATGCCGGCGCCGGTTAATAATTCCTGCTGACTGGCGGCCAACACTGGCGACAATTCAAGAATTTTGTAGTTCAGAGTGGGCCCTCCAGAGCCCAACGAAGCTTTCGCTTGCTTGAGAAACGAGCAGGCAAATGTACCCGTTCCACCGCCGACCTCGAGAATCTCAAACTGGGCCTTCGGAGTTGGGTCGCTCACGTTGTTCGGCATTGCCCGACGATAAAAACGGGCGCCGTACTCAAGTCCACCTAAAGCGGCGGAGGGGAATCGAAAGGCATGATTGACGGTCGGCTCAATTAGATTGAACTCCCATTCCGCATCCTCGATTCCGTGCGTGTGAAATTCGGAAGGCGCGGATACGTCAGACGATGGTGGAGGTTGCCAACGGGCAGCGTGGTACAGGTTGCGTGGCACTGCATTGAAGGGCTGATCCGGATCGTCCAGATCAGTTTCGCAGGTTAACTTGATCAGTTGTCTCTCCGGCTCGGTTAGAAACTCCACTGCTGACCTGCCCTCGTCAATACTCAATCCGAAGCTTTCAAAAAGCTGTCGCAACGTGGCCGCGCCGTCAGCTTGCAGAAGAATCTCTGCGGCGGGCGATGGGATAACTTCCTCGATCACCGGAGGCAACTGGCCCTTCATCGGAGAGCACAGCCGTCTCTCCATGGTCACGCGGACTACCACTACCTCGTGTGTTTCTGAACGATACGACAACGCCGGATTTTGAATCGGCCGGACCACGAGATGATCCAGGAAACGTATGAATGGATCGGCTTCGATCTCAATCAGAATATGGCCATCCAGCATCTGCTGCACCTGCATTCCGACTTCACCCATCTTCGGTAAATCCTGCAGGTCGAAAGAGATGCTTTTGCTCTTCCCGGCCCTGGTCAGAACATCGCGCAGGTATGGGAGTGGCACGAGAACTTCACCGGTGAGCTGGTGAAATACAGCTTGATGGACATTCTCCGGTTCGAGGTGACTTTCGATTGAATGGATGAAAGGGCTAACGATGTATTCTGGCATTAATTAATAAAGTTTCGAGCGCGGATAAATTTAAAGCAGACCGGGACTGTTGACGCCGACAGGTAGCCACTCCATTTTTAAGTAGCTGCCGTTATCTTCAACTAAGCGAAACCCAAGCCTCTCGTAAAATCGCACAGCGTCGCCGTATTTAAAAACATGCAGGCGGACGAGTGTCTGTCTTTCGCGACCCTCGTCCAGCAATTGTTGAACGAGCAATGCACCAATGCCCCGGTTTCGGAACTCGGGCATAAGGGAGATGTCTACTAAACGCAACTCGTCGCTTGTACGATCGATAATGGTCCGCCCGATTGGAAGATTACCGGCCAAAACGATTATGTGCTCGGCTTTGGGATAGCTACGCGGCAGAAGGGAAAACTGCATTGTAACAAAGGCGCGTTTTTGCTCTTCATTGGCGCCAAAGAAAGCCAACTCTTGCGGGCGGGTGCTGGCGAATAATTCTTGCAGGAAGGAATCATCTTCCTCCGTGGCCGCCCGCGAACCCAGATTTCTCATTTCAAAATCCGAACCGTCCATCATTCGCTCTTTCATTAAATTGCTTTTAGTGCTGTTTGGATTCTGGTTGTAAACGATGTTAGATTCGGATTGAGCTTATCGACGGCCTTCCCAAACCGTCAAGAACAGCTTCTGCTTTCGGCGTGACAGTAGAAATTCAAACCAAGCCATCCGATCCAGAACTTTTAACCTTTATATTCCACGCAGGTGGCTTACCAGCGGAGACAAATAGTGACCATACCCAGACGCGTATTTCTTAAGACAGGCATACTTACGTCTATACTTGCCGGCACGACGGCAAAGTTTGCAGGGCTTACTGCAGCGCAAAGACTTACCCGCCGTGCGGACGCGCCCACTCCTTATAACGTACTCGACTACTACAATAAGGCGACGTTCCAGTCGTACATAAATTCGGACTTCCGAATTTATGCCGATGGGCGTTACCAGACGGATGTGCGTTTAGTACTTGTTGAGGACCTTCCAGGTCACGAGGCACTAACAGCCCCTGACGAGTGCTTCCGACTGCTGTTCTCAGGCCCCGCTAAAAATTCTCTGCCGCAAGGAACATACGATCTGCGCCACGCTGCGTTGGGCACCTTCCCTCTTTTTATCGTGCCGATGCGAGTGGACGGGAACCGATCCTATGAAGCAATCTTTAATCGACGGTTAGCCGGTTACGTTGGCCCGACTGTTTTGTCGGGCTCTGGGGAAGAACCAGCCAAGCGAAGCAAAAAGAAAGCAGTCGTGGACGAACTTGAAAACAGACAACTGGTCGCTGAACCTGAATCTCCGCTGGAAGGAAGTACTCCTCGCCGGAAAAAACTAATGGATTGGTAGATATCCGATTTTAGGTTGTGGTTCATGTAAAGGGCATGGGCATCCCGTGCCCTTTACTTCGTCATTACCGCCCGTTTCATAATGGTTAGTGAATGAAGGTAGGGATCAGCGGTCACGAGGGCTCGGGCTCATTCGCTATCCAGCGCCCGGCGTCCTGAAGATCGCCGGATCGAGCGGTGGCTTGTTTGGCGCGAATCAAATGCGGAACTGAGGCAACGCGCGCTGAGGTTTTGCCTACTGGGATTTCGGTTGAATCCGCGAACAACTCATTGAACGGAACAACAAAGTTGACGAATAGATCCACCTCTCGTTCACTCGAATCAAACATGCGTAGCACTGTTAGCATGCTAAGCGGCAGAGGCACACTCGGCACAAACCCGGCCATCAGCAACGCTTGCAGCGCACGGTTGGAATCCGCGGGGTTAGACGACACAACAATGTCGAGATCCGCGACTGGACGGTCGGCGCCGTGCAGGACAACAGCCACGCCGCCAACGTGACATAAGGAACGTCGCCACGTTGAAGCTGTTCGAAGACGTCTACGAAATCCATGGGACTTTTCGATCCCACAACCTACCTCCAAACCGCAAAACATCCGCAGCTACCTAATTAGCCTTGTCCTTTAACTGTGCTTTCAGATTCAGGTTTCGAATCAACCGGTGCAGGTAATTGGGATGTACGCCGAGCAGCTTTGAGGCTTCCGTGTAATTTCCCTTTGCCTGGTCCATCGCCTTCCGGATAATCTGTTTTTTAGTTGCGGTAACTGCATCGTGATAGTTGGCCTGTGCATTTGTGGCGGGCGACATCGTTTCCAAAACGGCTTCAGGTAAATCCTCCGGAAGAATGACCTCAGTGGTCCCCAAAACAACAGCGCGTTCAATTGCATTCTCCAACTCCCGCACGTTGCCGGGCCATTCGTAGTTTTTCAAACGCGCCTGTGCTTCCGCCGAGATTCCTGTTACACGGCGGTTGCACTTTTCACCGTACTTGGCCGCGAAATAATTCGCCAACAGCAGAATGTCGCCCTGCCGTTCTCTTAGAGGCGGCATTTCCAGGATAACGACATTTAGGCGGTAATAGAGATCCTGCCGAAATGTGCCCTGCTTTACTGCCTCCTCGAGGTCTTTGTTGGTAGCGGTAATGAGCCGGATGTCGACTTTGATCGTTCGCGTTCCGCCCACTCGCTCAAACTCACGTTCCTGCAAGACGCGCAATAGTTTCACCTGCAGCGCGGGCGTCAGTTCGCCAATCTCGTCCAGGAAGACCGTGCCGCCATCCGCGAACTCGAGCCGTCCTTTCTTCTGGGCCAGCGCCCCGGTGAATGAGCCGCGCTCATGTCCAAACAACTCGCTTTCGAGCAGCGATTCCGCAAGAGCAGCGCAGTTGACTGCCATGAAAGGTTTGTTTTCCCGTTTACTGTTTTGATGGATCGCCCGCGCCGCTAACTCTTTTCCTGTGCCACTCTCCCCGGAGATCAGGACCGTGGAATCCGTGGGCGCAACTTTGGAAATAAACTGCAGCACCTCACGCACGGGTTCGCTCTCGCCGACCAAGCTGTGTTCGATACCGAAGTCGGCGATGAGCCGCTGGTTTTCACTTACCAGCCACTCGATGTGACGCGCGTTTTCAATGGCCACCGCGGTGATGGCTGAAATTGCCGACACCAGTTGCAAGTGGTCCTTGTCGAAAAATGTATCCGGCTCTTTCGTGTCAAGATAGATAACTCCCAGTGTGCGATCGAGCATTATCAGCGGCACACACAAAACCGAGCCGGGGCGATCTACGATCAAGCTCTCTGCCTCCGTCAGCTCTTTGGCAACCGGTTGATTGGTAATCAGGATCGACTCTCCGTGATGCAGTACCGAGCGAGTAATCGTCCGGCTGACCCTGATCGATTGATCCGGGCCGTGTTTACGATCCAACCCAAACACTGACGTAAACTGGGTCTCTTCGCCCGTCAAGCTACTGTCAGTGAGAAAGATTGCGCCACGTTCCGCCGGCACGACTTCGAAGAGAAGTTCGAGCAAGGTTTTTTGCAACTCCTCAACACCGCGAATAGCATTGATTGTCGTACTGACTTTCATCAACGCGCTCAGATCGCGGGCCATCAGGTACAGCGCATCGTTGAATCTGACCTGGAGAGTGGATCCGCTGATTATATTGTCGTCATCCAGATGCACCTCACTCGACTTCGAAACCAGCTCGCCTTCGTGCATCAAGAATAGAAATTGCGAATCCCCAATACGCACCCGGTCGCCGTGGTGAAGTGAGCGCCGTTTCACAGGAACGTCGTTGATAAACGTGCCGTTTAGACTATCGAGATCGAGAATCACGAAGTCGTCTTTGTCTTTGTCGATTTGAGAGTGACGGCGCGAAACCGAGGCGTCGGCAATGCACAGGGTCGCTGCTGTTTCCCGGCCAATAACCATGGGCAAAGTTTCTATTGAAAAAACGTTGCCTTTGAGTCTTCCGGCAATGGCTGTGAGTCGCGGATTCATCGGAGTCGTCTGTGAGTTGGAGTTTTTGCGCGCACAGTGTACGCGTCCGCTCCTTAACCGGCAATAGTCTTAGGAATTAGAGGCCGTTCTATCTGGAAGGATATTACAGCTATCTAAACAGATAGTTCCAGCGCCATTTGTTTCGGGTTGAATCCGGCGATGCTTGAAGTGCTGCAAGCTGACTAATCCGCAGAGATGCTGGTGTTACTAGCGGACAACGACGCCCGGCCACCAGGAACAAAAACCGCGGCATGCGAATGGCAATGGACTGAGGCAGATTCCAGTCTTTAGAGATTCTTGAAAACAGAATGAATCCCGACAGGTAAGAAATAATCGCGACGGTTGCCGGCTTACTACAAAGTTTTTGGTCGAGAACATCTCGACGCGCCCGGAAGGCAAAAGGAGAAAACGTGAAAAAGGAAATCGTAAAAGGATTGGCGATGTTAACCCTCATAGTTGCAATCGCAATGGCAACCGCAGTTGTCTCAAGCGCGCAGTCGACTCGGCAGGTGGTTGCCCACATTCCGTTTGAATTCGTGCTTGGCGATAAGGCGATGCCAGCCGCCGAATACAGAGTCCGGCCGGCAGCCGCGCTGGGCAAGGCCATCCTCATTCAGACCGCTGATTCGAATAACGCGGCGCTGCGTCTGACAAACACCCTTGAGCCAATAAAAAATCAGACGCGCGCGAGGCTGGTATTCCACAAGTATGGCAGGCAGTACTTCTTAGCAGAAGTTTGGACCGGCGGCGACGACAGCGGTCTACAGTTGCTCAAGTCGCGGCAAGAGCGTGCTATTGAACGCGAATTCGAGACCATCGCGTCGAAGACCAAGTCTGCACCAGCTACTTACGCGATTGTCGAAGTAGTGGCAACGGTTCGATGAACCCTCGATACTCTCCCCGCGCAACGGCCGACGAGCGCCCGCTCCAGGGCCGGTTGTAAAAACCATAACGGCAACCCAACGCCCCCGGGTTGCCGTTTTGGTTTTCTCGATCTGAAGTCCTTATCCGCAGATTACACGGATTTCACAGATTAAGAATCAGAAGGCTGGTTAATACTCAACAGAACTTAACCGCTATTCCAGTATTGGTTTTCTTAATCTGCGGAATCTGTGTAATCTGCGGACAGTTAAAAAACCAGCTTCCAGTTGTTCGTGGGTTCCGTGGGGATAGTCTTATGCCGTTCCACCCAGTCAATAATCAGCTCACGAATCTCTTCGCTCGATCGGTAAACTACAGGCGCACCCTTGTACATGGTGTATCCACCACCGCCGTTAATGCGATAGTTATTAGTCGCGAGACGCAGCTTTTGTGTAGGAGCGAGTGGCCTGCCTTGAAATTGCAGGTTTTCGATTCGCTGACCAATCGGCTTTCGAATATTGAGTTCGTAGGTCACCCCTTCCGCGAGATCAAAGTTGTACGCTGGAATTTTTTCGTTAACCAACTCGGCTGGCGATTTCCCCGGTTCGTACGTTTTGAAATATTTGGCTGAGTGTTCGAGCGCATCCTTCAGTTGCTGGCCCGTAACTTCCATAACTACCAGTGTATTTTCGTAGACGTACAAACCCGCGATGTCGCGAACTGTGACCTGCCCCTTTGCGATGCTCGCTTGCGGATTAAAGACTGCAGCCATGGACACGTCAGCTTTTCCAGCTTCCAATTGCACTCGCTGAATCAAATCCAGTATGGCCGTATCTTTGAAGCGCGCGTCCGTCGCACTTAGCTCGGCCGCCGACTCGCCGATCGGTTGAGACAGCCACGCCTGCGTCTCGCGATCGTAAGGCTCGGCAAGTTTAAGTATCTCGGCGTCAGCTTCAACTTTGTCGTCGACTGGAATCGTGCGCGCCGATCGAGCGTAAACACGCCACTTGTTTGCGTTATTCTCCATGTACACATCGGCGCGAGCCAAATGCCGACCCCAATGGTTTGCCTGCGTCATCAGAACGCCATTGATGTAGAGCGAAGGCACGTCGCGATGTGTATGGCCCATGAAAATGAGATCGACGCCGGGGACCTGTTTGGCAATCGTCACGGCCTGGTTTTCATTCAGAACTTGCCCCGGATTGAGCACGCCCGTGCGCAAGTCCTCCTCTATGCCCATGTGCATCGTAATCACAACTACGTCTGCGTGCTCTTTCTCACGCATGATCGGGACCCATTTTTTCGCCTCGACCAAAGGTTCGTGAAATTCCTGGCCGGCGTAATTCGGCACGTTTTCCCAGTTGGGGATTCCCGGTGTCGTGAGACCCAGTATTCCCACACGGACCCCGCCGACGTCTTTAATCAGGTAAGGCTTGTAATGTGTCGTGTTCGTTTCTTTGTTGTACGTGTTCGCTGACAGCCATGGAAAATTTGCTTCGCTACGAGCCTTTTCCAACACCTTCAGGCCAAAGTTATATTCATGATTGCCGACGGTCATGGTGTCGTAACGCAAAGCGCTCATCGACAGCATCATGGGATCCGGAGGCTTGTTATTTTTCTTGTTGTGGTAGTAAGCGAGTGGGGTTCCCTGAATCGTGTCGCCCGAATCGACAAGGACCACGTGCTCGTTTTCTTTGCGAACCTGCTTGATTAGAGTTGCGATCTTTGCCAAACCGCGGTTGTCTTTTTTGTCCGTGTAGTAGTCGATGGGAAAGAGGTTGCCGTGCAGATCGGTGGTGCCGAGAATCACTATTTGCAGCCGCCGGGGTGATTGCTGTCCAGCCAGTGGAAAGCTCGTCAGCACGAGCAACAGCATGGTAACTATCGCGGAAACAATCCTTCTATTTGATTTCATGCGGTCATTCTACCTGTCTTAAAGGCTTCGGATAAACCTTAGCGGGTTTGATTCACAAACACTTCCGCCGCGACCATTCGATTGACTGTCACTTCGTGGGCCTTGGTGAAATTTGCTCGTATGAATTCGAGTTTTTGCTGGTTCTCAAAGTAGGTGCGCCCACGCTGAACAATGATGAAAGCCGGACTGGAGATGTGCGCCGGATCAAAATCAGGCGCCGAGATTGGTTTTGAATTCAAATCAGTTCGGCCAAACTTCTCCAGATAATATCGTGTAACTGCGGGGGTCTCATGCGCAATGACGGCTTGTGGCGGAGCATTGTCACAAACAAACTTAATCGCCTCGCGTAGCCCATCGTCATAAAACTCATCATGCGGAAAAAAGTATCCAATGTGATTCGCGCCGATGGCATTTGTATACAGCGCGTAGTGAGGCGCCCCCGCGTATGCCTGCCATGCCGGCACGCCGATGAAGATGACTACAGCGGCCGTGATAAAGACCATCTTCACGCGCTGTGCGCTCAATCGATCCGATACCAGCCTGATGATTGCTACGGCGCCGACGGCCGAAAACATGTAGACAAACGGCATCAGTGAAAGCGTGTAACGCAGCCACTTCGCCCCTGCCAGCGAATACGGAACGATCCAAAAGAGAAACATGAAGAGAACGAAAGCATGTCCGGGATGCAGTCGACGTTTTAGCGCGACCCAAAACCCCGCGATGAAAGAGGCGAGGACCAACAGCGGAATCTTGATGGCCATAAACAATAGGTAAAAATAGATTGGCGTACCCCAGAAGGGTGAGCGGGAAATGTTGTTCTTATAGAGGTGATCCGCAAAGAGATAACCGGAGTGAACCAACAACTTTTCGCCCATGTAGGCGTTTAGATAACTCCAAACCTGTGGCAGTAACACCGGCGGGTTGGCAATCAAGAAAGCCGCGGCGAGGGCGATATAAAAGACCAGAGATGTTTTGCCGCTGGGCTCCCCAGGCTCCCGCTTTCGCACCCGAACGTAGTGGTGATAGAGCGCATTGAGACCCAGGTAATGCGGAAAGTATTTCGAGGCAAACATCAATCCGAATGATATTCCGCTGAGCAGGTAGTTTCGATTTCTGGCTTTCGTGTTTCTGGTATCGGTCTGCTTGGCGCGCAAATAAAAGAAGAACGCGAACAACATGAAGAACACGAGCAGCGTGTCTTCTTTGCCGATGCGATTGAAGGTGATGGCATTTACGCCGCAACTCCAGAAGCCGGCGGCCATGAGCCCCGTCCAGCGATCGTAAAATGCGGCAGTAAGGAGAAACAATGGGATTACTGTCAGCGCGCCGAAAATCGCGTTTGGAAGACGAAACAAAAATTCATCGCTCAAGCTCCCGTCAGCTCGAACCGCCCGCCCGATATGAACTGACGCATACATGAGAACTTTCATCAGCATCGGGTGTTCGGCGTTTTGCGTGATATTGCCGCGCTCATAAGCGTGCACCGCGTCGACTTTGTTGACTTCGTCCTCTGCAAAGCCAATAGCGCCCAGCCGCGTGGCGCGAAAGGCCAAACCCACCACGATCAGCAGGACTAATGCCGCCACGACGCGCATGTCGAGTCGAACATCGGCGCCCTGGTTATAGTGGCTCAGGGAATCGGTTGCAGTATTTTCCGGCAAGATGAATAGGGCCTCACGATTGGAAGTCAGTATGTTAGCTTGAAAGTGTCACAGATTTCTGCTGGGTGTATGGCCCACATCGTTTTGGATGCACGGCGGCAGGGCTCACTCGTTGATAGGTTAGACCGAAATGCCTTATCGTAATCAGGAATCAACCGTGAACAACTAGTTAGGCTGCCGATTTAGTTTGTCGAACCGACATGGATAATCTCGTTGTTTCCAACATTCGCCAACGGCCCATTCGCACTTTGGTCAGCGTTGCCGGCGTCGCGCTGGGGGTTTGCCTGGTGATGCTCTTTACCGGGCTGGCCCGCGGCATGTCTAACGACCTGCAACGCCGCGCATCGAATCTACGCGCGGAGATCATTTTTACACGACCCGGATCGATGCAACTGACGGCGTCTACAGCCAACCTTAGTACCAAGTATGTAGAAAGCCTCAAACAGATCGACGGCGTGGCGGAAGCGTTGCCGGTAATTAGACACGTCTTTCAGGGCAACCGCGGTTTCGGCTTTGAACAGGTTGAAGGTGTCGACTGGGAACCATTCGCGAGGATGAATGAACTTCAGCTTGTAGACGGACGGCCTACCCAGGCAAACGATGAAGTAGTTGTCGACATAACGAAGGCGCGGAACGGTAAGCTTGGTGTTGGAAGTACACTGCTACTCTTCGGCAATCAACCGTATCGAGTCGTAGGAATTTATTCTCCTGAGTCAGGCGCGCGTGTGAAGACGTCGCTCGCGGCAATGCAGGAAGCACTGGAAGCGCCCGGCCGTTGTAGTTACATCCTGGTCAAGGTGCGGAATCCTGAAGAGCAGGTGGAAGTCGCGAGAAGAATCGATCAGCAACTTCCCGGCAACAAGATTCAATTCACGCGCGACTTATTTGCGAGCCTCGAGAAGAATATTCCTTACCTGGGAATCTTTTTGCGTGTGCTGGTTGGCCTGGCAGCCGTGGTCAGCGCGTTGGTAGTGATGCTGGCAATGTATACAACCATCACGGAACGCACTCGCGAAATCGGAATACTGAAGGCGTTGGGCGCGCCGCGACGCTACATCGTTTTAATTATTGAGTCAGAGGCGATTCTGATTAGCGTGGTGGGACTGGTTGTCGGTTTCGTGGCGTCGTTCGCGACAGGCTATCTGATTCATCAGATCTATGGCCTGTTTTTTGAGTTTAGCTGGGGCTGGGCGCTGACTGCGGCGTCGATAGGAATCCTGGGAGGCGCTCTTGGCGCATTGTACCCAGCTATGCGCGCTTCAAATCTTGATGCAGTGAGCGCGCTGGCCTATGAGTGATGAGCGTATAACGCTCAAAGTGGGACGCCCTTCGCGCCCGTTTCTTAATCTGCCAACTGCTCCGCAACTGGTTCGTCTTCGGTTAACACACTCATCGGCGACAATCCTCTCCGAATCATTAACACGACGCCTACCGCCGTCCAGAA
Source organism: Acidobacteriota bacterium (assembly GCA_030913905.1). Classification (GTDB taxonomy): domain Bacteria; phylum Acidobacteriota; class Blastocatellia; order Pyrinomonadales; family Pyrinomonadaceae; genus PSRF01. The sequence goes on along the minus strand of JALZOO010000186.1, from coordinate 2,351 downwards.
AATGTCGCGTGCCTTGCGAATGATGGCCAGCGTCACGCCCACTGGTCTTGTAAGGCCTAATATTTTTGAGACCATGCCGCTGCCACCTTCGTCGACGCCGAGACGGAACGGAATAAACTTAAAGACAACGTTAATGACCCGATTAACCGACTCCAGGATGAATGCAGCCAATATCGTGGGCGCGATCACATCGCTAATGAAGGACAGGGTCGTATAGACTTCCAGAACGCCGGCAAGATGAAAGCAAAGCTCCAGACCAAAGATGGGGAGGAAGAGACGACGGTTACGAGTGTAGAATCCATAAATGCGATCTTCTAAGGTCTGCGCGCGCGGAACTGTTTTCTCAGCCCAGCTCTTAGTCGCCGATATTTTTTGGAGTAAAGAAAACGTGCCGCTTAGAAATCTCCACTGCTTGTAAATGATCAAGTAGAGAATAGGTAAAAATGAGGCTGTGATTACCAGTGCCGCAATGCTGGCGTAACGCAAAGCCGGCGGTAAAGAAAAGCTGAGCATCAGTGCAGCAGTCCCTGAGAAAATAAACAGAACCACTGACGTGCTGTAGAAGATATTTTCCAGTGCGATCGCCGAAAGCCCCGCCATCAAAGGTACGCGGTGACGCACAAACATCGCTTTCGATGGTTCCGCAACAGCCATGCTGATAAAGGGAACGATGTTGCCGAGCGCATCACCCATCAGGCGGCCGGCAAGTGCGTCTCTAAACCGCAGCCGGTAAGGCTCTTCAAAACATTTGGTCCAGGCGAGGGCCCGGACTATATGGCGGACGGATGAGATTGCGAGAATCAGTAGAAACCCAGCGCCCAACCGCTTAATGCCGGCGACTATCTCCGAAAGGCCTGCTTTCCTGACGAAATATGCAAAGAGCAAGAGGCCCAGCAGCGCGAACAAAATCCCGAGCGGCGCTAGTTTCTTCGATTTGCGCTTCGGTTGTTTCGACTCCTTCTCCAACATAGCTCCCGGTCTGATTGATTTGAGGTGGAAAAGTTACGTTAACACAGCGGCAGTGATTCCTACAGAAGCATGGGTGCGAACGTGTCTGAGTCTCGTGAAGGTAAGACTCAATATGCTCGCTGCCTACCGGTTAGCTTTTGCCTTTTTACTTTTGCCTTGATTATCATGCAGGAGTAAAGCATGCACACTTCCGAATAGTAGGTAAAGATGAGTCAATCTCAATCAGCCATAGAAGAGTTTGCCGGACGTCCGTTGACTTCTCTCTCCGAAGACGAGCAAATGTTTCGCGCCAGCGTACGCGAGTTTGCCGAAGGAGAACTGCGGCCGCGGGTCGAGGAAATGGAAGAGAAGGGTAAGCTCGATCCGGCGCTCATCAAACAATGTTTCGATCTGGGCTTGATGGGTATCGAAACGCCGGAAGAATTCGGTGGCGCGGGTTCGTCATTCTTCACTGCAATTCTGGCGGTCGAGGAGTTGTCGCGAGTGGACGCTTCAGTGGGTGTGTTAGTTGACGTGCAAAACACGCTCGTCAACAACGCGCTGGTGAGCTGGGGCAATCCAGAGCAAAAGAAAAAATACTTGCCACAATTGGCTACCGAAAAGGTTGGCGCTTATGCATTGAGCGAAGCCGGCTCCGGCTCTGACGCTTTCGCGATGCAGACGCGCGCGGTCGACAAGGGTGACCACTACCTGATCAACGGGCAAAAGCTCTGGATCACGAACGGGAACGAAGCCGAGATATTTATCCTGTTTGCGAATGCCAATCCGGAAGCGGGCTACCGTGGCATCACTGCCTTTATCGTGGAAAAAGGGTTTGAAGGCTTTTCGGTAGGCAAGAAAGAAAACAAGCTCGGCATCCGCGCATCTTCTACTACTGAACTGATTCTGGTCGACTGCAAAGTCCCGAAGGAAAATGTGCTGGGTGAAGTTGGCAAAGGATACAAGGTTTCAATTGAGACGCTGAACGAAGGCCGGATCGGCATTGGCGCGCAGATGATAGGGATTGCACGTGGAGCGCTAGACGCGGCGCTTGCCTATACGGGTGAACGACAACAGTTTGGCAAGCCAATCAACCAGTTTCAGGGTGTGCAATTCCAGCTAGCTGAGATGGCCACACAACTCGAAGCCGCCCGTTTGCTGGTCTACAACTCCGCGCGCATGAAGGACGCAGGCATGAATTTCGTGAAAGAAGCAGCCATAGCCAAACTCTTCTCTTCGCGCGCTGCCGAGCGGATTAGTTCACTTGCCATCGAGCTTTATGGTGGCTACGGATACGTCAAAGACTATCCGGTCGAGAAGTTCTGGCGCGATTCGAAAATCGGTGCGATTTACGAAGGAACGTCAAACATGCAGTTGCAGACAATCGCGAAGCTGATGATTGG
>JALZOO010000183.1 GCA_030913905.1 Acidobacteriota bacterium | reverse complement strand
GGGGCCAGGATCGTGAGGGTCCGCCGCGACGAGGGTGGGTTTCTTGGCAGCATCCGCATGACTGAAGAAATGGCGCTGAACGAGCCCCATGTGTTCTTACCGGAGCAGTTTGCAAACGAAGCAAACGTTGAAGCACATGAAAAAACCACCGGACCTGAGATCTGGTGGCAGCTTCACTTTCGCTCGATCCGGCCCGATGCCTTTGTTGCGGGCGTTGGCACGGGCGGCACGATAATGGGGGTTGGCAAATTTCTTCGGGCGCGCAACCCGGCGATCAAGCTGCATCCGCTGCAGCCCGCGGAATCTCCGACTCTTTCTGTTGGGCACAAGGTTGGTCAGCATCGCATCCAGGGAATCTCTGACGAATTCATACCCTCAATACTGGAGTTGGAAAGACTCGACGCGGTGCTGAGCATCCAGGATGGCGACGCAATTCTGATGGCTCAGAAACTGGCGGCCGGCCTCGGTCTGGCAGTAGGAATTTCATCAGGGGCCAATTTTCTCGGCGCGCTCATAGCCCAGAACGACATGGGCCATGACGCTGTCGTCACCACAGTGTTTCCCGACGACAACAAGAAATATCTGAGCACGGATCTGCTGCGCGTGGAACCAGTGAAGCCTACATACCTGAGCCCTAAAGTGGAGCTGCTCGGTTACGAGGCATTAAAAAGAGTTTGCTACACCTGCTTTGATGAAGAAGACTGAATGAGCCTCACGACGCCGGACGACTCGCCTCGGAAACGTCATTTATCAAGGATAGTCACGAACCTCGTTTGGTACTGAGCTGATAACCCTTGCGGTAGGAAAGCGAGAATCTTGACGACCGCTGCGGAGACTCAATACGCACTTTCAATTCTTACGATTGCAAGCAGATTCTTTACGGCATCGGCCGCCCGCTTCTCCTGCCAGGATCCCAGCACACCACTTAACAGAATTATCGCGACTATGATCGCAGCATCGACAGGTTCGCGAAGAAAGAACGATAGGATCACCGCTGCTAAAAGATGAGAATTAGCGGGCTTTGAATTGCGCCAAAAGCAGCGTCGCCACATCGGTAGACTTAGCCCGGCGCAGGCGATTTGGGCCGTAGATTTGCAGTCGGCGTCTGGCCTCGGCATTTGTAAGTCCGACCGGACTACTGCCCAGTTGTTTCATGAGGCTGTCAGGTGACAGACTCCAAAACACCTCGATGCCTTTTGTTACGACCATCAGTTAGAACCCGGACTTTTCAAAGCTGCGAAAACATACCCACTCAATGCGAGAACCTGCGCAGGTGCTTCTTGAAATGAAGGGAACCACAGGGCTTATTCAAGGAAATGGTCAGTAGCTCTCGGTACACCTATTGCTCTCTCAACATCTTGAGTGAGAAGCAAATTAGGAACCGCGCTCGGCGGCCGGTTGCACAAATAGCAGCCAGCATTATGAAGACTTGGAAGAGGACTGAAGATATGAAGATCTTAATAGCTTATGACGGCTCGGATTGCGCCGAAGCTGCTCTCGACGACCTACAGCGCGCCGGTCTGCCGTTGGAAGCAGAAGCTCAAATCCTCTCTGTTGCGGAAGTCTGGTTACCACCGCCACCGCCGTCGAGTTACGAGATTGTCGAAGAGGCCAGGCAAGTGAAGGTGCCCGCCGACTTGAAGCGCGTCTACTCGAAGGGCTGCGCCGCGGCCAAAGAAGCCCACGCTATGGCTGAACGCGCCAGAGATCGTGTGAAGACCAACTTCCCTGGATGGAAAGTGTCCGCGGATTCTTCATGCGGCTCGCCTGCATGGGAGGTCGTGTTTCGGGCAGACGAATGGAAATCGGATCTGGTTGTTGTTGGTTCACACGGACGCACTGCGCTTGGTCGGTTCGTCCTCGGGAGTGTTTCGCAGCGAGTTCTAACGGAGGCAAAGTGCTCTGTTCGCATCGCGCGGGGCCGCATCGAGGAGCCGGGCTCGCCGGTACGAATTATCGTGGGCATCGATGGCTCGCCTGGAAGCGAAGAGGCAGTACGCGCCGTTGCGGCGCGAACGTGGCCACCCGGCAGCGAAGCCAAAGTCATTATTGTGG
>JALZOO010000181.1 GCA_030913905.1 Acidobacteriota bacterium | reverse complement strand
GCAGTGAGCAGTGAGCAGTGAGCGGTGGGCAGTGAGCAGTGAGCAGTGAGCAGTGGGCAGTGGGCAGTGGGCAGTTGTACCAACGGAAAACGGAAAGAATCATGAAACAAACGTGGCGAAGTAGAGTAATGGTGACCATGAAAACAAAGAGACGACAAGCTGAGAACGTATTGCACGGCAGGGTCGTAATTACGGCCATTCTGGCAGTAGTAGCGAGCGGTTTACTGCTCACTGCAAACAGCACACTGCCCACTGTTCACGCCTCCGATCCTGCAACCGGCGACTGGCCCATGTGGGGTGGCACTGCTGATCGCAACATGGTCTCGAGCATGAAAGGCATTCCTACCGCGTGGGACGTGAAGGATAAGAAAAACGTGAAGTGGGTCGCTCAACTTGGCTCGCAGACTTACGGAAATGTCGTGGTGGCTGGTGGAATGGTGTTCGTCGGAACCAACAACGAGGGATTGCGCGATCCCAAAGTGACGGGCGACAAGGGCGTCGTCATGGCTTTTCGCGAATCGGACGGCGAGTTTATGTGGCAGATGGTCCACGACAAGCTGGCTGCCGGCCGTGTCAACGACTGGCCATATCAAGGCGTTGCTTCGTCGCCTATGGTCGAGGGCGACCGTGTTTACTACGTGTCGAACCGGGCTGAGTTGGTCTGTCTTGACACGCAGGGTTTCCGGGACAAGGAAAACGATGGAGTAACTGACGAAAAGCTGACCGGCGACTTCAACGCCGACGTCGTCTGGAAGTTTGACATGATCGAAGAGGTGGGTTCGCTCCCGCACAACCTCGCTAATTCTTCACCGGTGTCTTACGGCGATCTGGTGTTTGTCAGCACCTCAAACGGTCAGGACGAAAGCCACGTCAATGTTCCCTCGCCGAAAGCGCCGGCGATTATTGCTGTCAACAAGAAGACAGGAAAACTTGCTTGGGAAGACAACTCGGTCGGCGACCGCATCCTCCACGGCCAGTGGTCTTCACCAACCGTGGGGACAGTCGGTGGCGTGGTCCAGGTGGTTCACGGCCAGGGCGACGGCTGGTTGCGCGGTTACGAAGCGCTGACCGGCAAGAAGCTTTGGGAGTTTGATACTAATCCGAAAGAATCTGTGTGGCCCAAGACACGCAACGAAATCATTAGTACTCCGGTTGTCTACCAGGACAAGGTATATCTGGCCAATGGACAAGACCCCGAACACGGTGAAGGCGTCGGCCACATGTACTGCATTGACGCCACGAAGCGCGGTGACATTACAAAAACCGGGATGGTCTGGCACTACGACAAAATTCGTCGCTCAATCTCCACTCCGGCAATTAAGGACGGTGTGATCTACCAGGCAGACTTCAGCGGCTTCCTGCATGCCCTCGACGCCAAAACGGGACAGGTCTATTGGACTCACGACCTCTTTGCCGCTGTGTGGGGGTCGCCGATCTTAATCGATGGCAAACTTTATATCGGGGATGAAGATGGCGATGTGTTGATTATGCAGGAAGGCAAGACAAAGAAAGTGCTTGCCGAAATCAACATGGGTAGCTCGGTCTATTCCACACCGGTACCCGCGAATGGCGCGCTCTTCATTTCAAATCGTAACCATCTCTACGCGCTGGCCGAGAAGAAGTAAATTGAGAGCGGGCACGCCAGCCTCAATCATACTGATCAGGTTGGGGCACGGCATGCCGTGCCCCTACGACAGTTTGTGCAATCAGCAGATGCAAAGTTTTGACTTTCAACCGCGTACTCGGGTGATCTTCGGCGCCGGCGCCATCAAACGTCTTGGAGAACTGGCAAGCGAACTGAACTTTCGTCGCGCGTTGCTGGTTGCCGATCGAGGGATGGATGCCTCGGGTCACGTTGATGAAGCGATAGCGCCGTTGCGGCAGGCCGGAATCGAGGTTATCCGGTTTCAGGATTTCGAAAGCAATCCTGACGAATTGGTGGTGAAAGCCGGACGCGACTTTGCCGAGCCGTTACATGTTGACTCCATTATTGCTCTGGGTGGTGGAAGCTCCCTCGACTGTGCGAAAGGGATCAATTTTCTTCTCACCAACGGTGGCGAGATGCAGGACTATATCGGATACGGAAAGGCCACCCAGCCTTTCTTACCGATGATTGCAGTCCCGACGACAGCCGGTACGGGAAGTGAAGCACAAACCTACGCCTTAATCTCCAATGCTCAATCTCACGACAAGATGGCCTGCGGCGATCCAAAAGCAGCGTTTCGAGTTGCTCTCCTGGATCCGTTGCTGACGCTTTCGCAGCCGCGCAGTGTTACCGCGACTTCCGGTTTCGACGCCATTGCGCATGCGGTGGAAACTTTTGTAACCAGGAGCCGCAGTGGGTTGTCAGAATTCTTCTCACGTGAGGCCTGGCGATTGCTAAATGCCAACTACGAGCGCGTATTGATGGCGCCCAATGACTTGGAAGCGCGCGGCGCAATGCAACTTGGAGCTTATTTCGCCGGAGTGGCTATTGAAAATTCAATGCTCGGCGCAACGCACGCTTGTGCCAATCCGTTGACTGCCCACTATGGAACCGTTCACGGCGCGGCCCTCGCGTTGTTGCTTCCTTCGGTTGTGCGTTGGAATGGTCCGGTTTCATCCCAGCGATACGCCGAGCTTCTAAATCTGTCGGATGTCTCGGATTCTTCTGTCGGTGACGAGCCCGCCGAGATGTTGGCCCAACGACTCGAACAACTGGCGGCGATGGGCGGCTTGCGCGGCAGCTTAAGCACTGAAGGCGTCCCTGCCGATGATTTGCCGATGTTGGCCGCCGAAGCAGCGAAACAATGGACCGGAACTTTCAACCCACGGCCGTTTGATATCAAGGGTGCGATGGAGGTTTACCAGTGGGCGTTTTAAACAGGAGCAGGAGGCAGGAGCAGGAGGAAGGAGCAGGAGCAGGAGGCAGGAGCAAAGCCACACCGAGAGCTCGCTGGTCGGTTCTCCTGGTTTTGGTATCAACTCTGTTTGTATCGTCCGTCAATGCGCAGGATACGCCGGCGGAGAATTGGTCACAGTTTCGTGGTAATCACAGGCTAAGCGGAGTTTCGCTCTCCAATGTTCCAGCTTCGTTAAAGCTTCTTTGGACTTATGAGGCTGGCGATTCGATTGAGTCGTCAGCCGCCATCGTAGGCGGTACCGTGTTTGTAGGGTCACAGAAAGGCGAGCTGACTTCGCTGAATCTCGAGAATGGACAGGTCTACTGGAAGTATTCGACCGGATCACCGATCGGCGAATCGTCGCCCGCCTATGCCAACGGCGTGGTCTACATCGGCGATCTCTCGGGCTGGATGAATGCGATCAATGCTTCCAATGGCCAAAAACTTTGGGCCTTCAAAACCAATAACGAAATTAAATCATCGCCGGTGGTCGTCGGCGATCGAGTAATGATTGGTTCTTACGACCAACATCTCTATTGCGTTTCCACGCGCAATGGTTCGTTGCTGTGGAAAGTGAGAACGAACGGGCCGGTGCATTCCACCCCGAGCGTTGCGGGCGGCGTCGCCTACATTGCAGGCTGCGATGAAATGTTTCGTGCGATACGAATTGCTGACGGCAGTGAAGTGTTCAGAGTTTCATCGGACGCCTACACCGGCGCCTCGCCGGCACTGCGGGGCGCCTCCGCCTATTACGGCACTTTCGACAACGAAGTGCTGACGGTAAACCTGACCAGCCGCAGCATCGGTTGGCGCTACCAACATCCGCAACGTAAGTTTCCGTTTTACTCATCTGCCGCAGTCACTGACTCGCGCATTGTCCTGGGCGGACGCGACAAGCTGGTTCATGCTCTAAACATGGCAGGCAAAGCCATGTGGACTTTTGAGACGCGCGCGCGCGTTGAATCATCACCGGCGATTGCAGGTGGACGCGTTTTCATTGGCTCCAATGATGGTAGATTCTACGTGCTGAATCTCAGCGACGGCGCCAAGCTTTGGGAGTTTAATGCCGGCACTCCACTTTCAGCGTCACCAGCGATCGCTCGCGGCCGCGTCGTGATCGGATCGCAGGATGGGCGGCTCTATTGCTTTGGGTGATCGCTAACTAACACGCGATGTTACTCGTGGAGTTTTCTGCATTTGGTGGATGGTTCCTGGCGGATCCTCCCGGTTTGACTTGTCGCTGTTTTCGGCATAGAAACATCCTGTTCAAATCCACTACAACCAAAAGAGGCACCGACTATGAAGAAGCGGATCCTTTGTTCCAGTCTTGTTACAGCTCTGCTGCTGGCTGCCACCGCGTGCACGTCTCCATCTAACCAAAATGTGAGCACCACGGCCCCTCCAACTTCCGCCACAGTCCCTGCGGAACTCAAGTCCGCTTTCGACGCTATTACCGCGAACGACATCATGCAGCACACGAAGGTGTTGTCGGCTGATGAGTACGAGGGTCGTGGGCCGGGGACGAAAGGCGAGGAACTTACAGTTAAATATCTGACGGAGCAGTATCAGAAGCTTGGGTTGAAACCGGGCAATCCTGACGGAACCTACGTGCAAAAAGTTCCACTGGTGGGCTTCACCGGACAGCCGACAGCTTCGTTTACTGCGGGTGACAAAAAGATCGATCTGACGTTTCCCACCGATTACGTTGCTGTCTCAAGACGTTTCGTGCCGGAGTCGAAAGTGGAAAATTCGGATATCGTTTTTGTCGGCTATGGAGTCGTAGCGCCTGAGTATGGTTGGGACGATTACAAGGGACTGGACGTGCGTGGCAAGACGATCGTAATGCTCATCAACGATCCAGCCGTGCCTGACGCGGGCGATCCGTCGAAGCTTGACGAGAAGATGTTCAAAGGCAAGGCGATGACTTACTACGGCCGCTGGACCTACAAGTATGAGATCGCTTCGGAGAAGGGAGCTGCGGCAGCAATCATCATTCACGAGACTGGCCCGGCCGGCTATCCGTATGAAGTGGTCTCCGGCAGTTGGTCGCGTGAAAACTTCGATATTCAAAAGCCTGACAAAAACATGGGCCGCGTTGCGGTAGAGTCGTGGATTACAACCGACCGCGCCAAAGAACTCTTCACGGCGGGCGGACAGGATTTCGACGCACTGAAGAAGGCGGCTGTCAGCAAAGACTTCAAGCCGGTAGTTTTGAACGCGAAGGCAAACATCAACGTCAAGAACACGCTGCGCGAGATCAACTCTAACAACGTGGTGGCTAAGCTTGAAGGTTCCGACCCTACGCTCAAGAACGAGTACGTTGTTTACACTGCCCACTGGGACCATCTCGGCCGCGATCCAAAACTGCCGGGAGACCAGATTTTCAATGGCGCGCTGGACAACGCTTCAGGTACCGCTGCGTTGCTCGAGATTGCGGACGCATTTACAAAACTCGCCACGCCGCCGAAACGCTCGGTCTTGTTTCTCTCCGTGACCGCGGAGGAGAAAGGCTTGTTGGGCGCGAAGTATTACGCAGAGAATCCGCTCTATCCGCTCAACAAGACGCTGGCAAACATCAACATGGACGGAGTCAATCAGTGGGGAAAGACAAAAGACATCACGATGGTGGGAGACGACAACAGTAGTCTCATCGACCTGCTGCGCGAGGCCGCAAGTGTACAGGGCCGCGTGGTAAATCCTGATCCGGAATCAGAAAAGGGTTTTTACTACAGGTCGGATCATTTCGAGTTTGCCAAGCAGGGAGTGCCTGCGCTGTACACCGATTCGGGCATCGACTACGTGGGCAAGGACGCGAACTACAGTAAGCAGAAACGCGATGAGTACACGAGCAAGGACTACCACAAGGTGTCAGACGAGATAAAGCCTGACTGGGATCTGGCGGGTGCTGTCGACGATGCGCAGTTGCTGACGTTGATTGGATATCGTGTCGCGCAAGGCGATAAGGTTCCCGAATGGAAATCGGGAACGGAGTTCAAGGCCAAACGGGACGAGACGATGAAAGGTGGGCCACCTAATCCGACTGTGCCATAAGAGAGTCCGCGCAAGCGGACGAATGAAAGTAGCCCACCGATTTATCGGTGGGGCGGTGCCGCCGATCTCGACCTTGAGTCCGTGAAACGGACGAATGATTCCTGTCCGTTGTCTTCAGCCGTCCGCTTTGCGGACTAAGACGCATACCGCAGCCCTCCCCCAGCAGTAAACTGCTGGGCTACTCTCATTCGTCCGCTGCGCGGACTGAACTGTCACTGCTCTAATCTGTGGATAGCTGGCTACGGGTTTAGTAAGTCAAAGTATTTAGAGATTGTTCTGGTGGTTGGTTTAGGTGTGAGCTTAGAAACGACGAACATCAGTAGCGCCGAAACGATCACCATCGGCACGACCGGCATGAAACCAAAAACCGCGGTGCCGCCCGGCGTTCGAGTGACAACCTCAGTGCCTCCCAAGGACCAGAAAACCAACGGTGGACCAGGTGCGGGCGCCGCCACGGAGTTTTGAAAAATAGCTACCGCCACCACCGCGGCCGCTGTCCAGACGGTCACCGCCAGCGCCCCCCACTTAGTGCTCCCTTTCCAAAACAGGGCAGCGATCAGCAACGGCGAAAGCGCCGCGAATCCCGAAAAGGCATACTGGATTGCCAGTTCAAAGATACTTTCCGACGCGCGCAGTGCGACGCCATAGGCCAGCAGTGTTAACAGCACTACGAAAATTCGGCCGGTCTGCACTTGAACGGATTCTCCGAAGCGTGCCTTGGCCCCATAGTGAGCAAAGATGTCCTCCGTAAACATCGTCGACAACGCCAGAATTTGGGAATCGCTGGCCATCACGGCCGCCATAATCCCTGCTCCTAAGAGACCTGCCAACCAGAACGGCGCATAGCGTTCCAACAGCAACAGGATTACGTCATCACCCGCGGCTTTTTCCCGCAATTCATCGCGAGCCTCGGGCGCCATCGTCTTTCCCTGCGTAGCCAGCACTCGCCGAGCTTCCTGCTTGGCACGTATCTGCGGCACGTCCGTAACCCGATTGGCCATCACGCCGAGAAAAACACAAGGCAGCCAGATTGCCATTATGCAAAGCGGATAGAAGATGACCGTCTTCTTGAAGTGAGCCATCTTTTCTGCTGTCAGACAGAAAATGAGGATGTGCGGAAACGCGATGGCCGAGAGGGGAATAAACGTGTAGCTGAAGAAATAGAGCGGTGAGATACGTTCTCTGGTTAGCAGTGGTGCAAGTGCCGGCGAATTTTGAATCGCCTGAGCGGCGCTACTGAATCCGCCCATGCCAAC
>JALZOO010000173.1 GCA_030913905.1 Acidobacteriota bacterium | reverse complement strand
TGGCATTTGCGGCGGAAGACATCGCTAAGCGCGCCACGGAATTCAAGTGCTGTCCGCCAATTCGTGAACGTGAGAACCGCGAACAACTTTGGAATGCGCTCGCTGATAGGACTATTGATATGATCGTCTCCGATCACTCTCCGTGTCCGCCGGACATGAAACTTCCTGAGACTGGCGATTTTCTGTGCGCGTGGGGTGGCATATCTTCTTTGCAGTTGCGTTTGCCCATCATCTGGACTGAAGCGCAACGACGCGGCTCTTCTATTCAGGATTTGGCGCGTTGGTTGTGTAGCGCTCCGGCGAAACTTGTTGGACTCGCCGGCAGGAAGGGCGCAATTGCACCCGGCTACGACGCCGATTTGGTGATTTGGAATCTGGCAAAGCAATTCACCGTGGAGGGCACCGCTCTTCATCACCGGCACAACTTGACGCCTTATCAAGGTCAAACTCTAAGCGGCGTGGTTGAAAAAACTTTTCTTCGCGGTAACCAGATATATGATGGTGGCGAATTTGTTGGAGAGCCGCGCGGGATTTTCTTGACCCCCCTTTCCGCAAGCGGAGAGGGGCAGGGGGAGAGGTAGTTACGCCACCGAACCCCACTCTTATCTCCTCCCCGCCTGCGGGGAGGAGCAGCAAGAGAGATGTTTATGTAGATAGAGGTGACAGGCAGGAATGCCTGTCCTGCAAAGAGAACCGCTAATGGATTTCACCGAATTAATCGATCTTGCTTCAGAAAAACTTGGTGGCGCGGTGCTGATCGCGAATGACGAGTTCTTCGCGCCGAAGGAGAATTTGCTCAAACCTACATCACCCATCTTTATCGAAGGCAAGTACACGGATTTAGGAAAGTGGATGGATGGATGGGAAACCCGTCGCCGCCGCACGCCCGGATACGATTGGTGCATCATTCGTTTGGGGCTTCCCGGAACCATTCATGGAGTCGTGGTCGACACGAGTTTCTTTCGCGGAAATTATCCGGAGCATTTCTCGCTTGAAGCTTGCACGGTCGATGGGCTGACCAGTGCTGAAGGCTTGCAGAGCGAGTCGCTGCAGTGGACTCAAATCCTGCCGCAGTTGCCGCTGGTGGGCGATTCACAGAACCCTTTCGCCGTCGAAAGCAGCCAGCGTTTCACGCACCTGCGTTTCAAAATCTATCCTGACGGTGGCGTGGCTCGCCTGCGCGTTTACGGCGAAGTCGTTCCCGATTGGCAACGAATCAAACGCATCGGCGGCGACATCGATCTGGCAGCAGTTGAAAATGGCGGATTGGTACTAACCTGCAGCGACATGTTTTTCGGGCATCGCCACAATCTGATAATGCCGGGACGTGCGGCAAACATGAGCGACGGCTGGGAAACAAAACGCCGCCGCGGACCCGGTCACGATTGGTCAATAATTCAACTCGGCCAGCCAGGAACGATTCGCCGGCTGGAGGTCGACACATCGTGGTTCAAAGGAAACTTTCCCGAGAGTTGTTCGCTCGAGGCGACCAACGCCGGCGAGGCACGGGCAGAGAGCCTCACCGATTTGTCGACGCTTTGGAAAAGTGTCTTGCCGCGCACAAAACTTCAGGCCCATACCAGACACTACTTTGAAAACGAACTGTTTGACGCGGGCATTGTTTCGCATTTGCGGTTCAACATTTTTCCGGATGGCGGCGTGAGCCGGTTGCGGGTTTATGGCAGTGTTACGGATTAAAGAATTGTAGGGGCAACCCTCGTGGTTGCCCGGATTGTAAATGCGCAGGGACGACCAGCGCCGTAGGCGCGGCAGATAGTAGCCCGGGGCGTGAGCCCGGGGTTTACAAGCACATGAGAAAAATCAGCCCTCGAAGAGGGCGACAGAAGCGCGCCGAAACAATCAGGGCTTTGATTCGACCAGGTGTCGCCCCTCCGGGGCTTTGTAAGTATGGGTGCGGTTAACCCCGGGCTTACGCCCGGGGCTATTATCTTCCGCCAGCTTCGCTGGCTCGTTGTCGGGTGCTCGCTAACATGGGCGCAAATAAGGATCTAATTGCGGTGAGTGTGCTGGCTCGCTTGAATTCCTTTTCGGCATCCGAAGCTGCAAACGAATTCCTGAAGTGCTGTGGGTCGAGGCGGTGGGCGAGTCGTATGACCGAAGAACGGCCGTTTGATAATCTTGCCAAGCTACACGAAACAGCGGAGCGAATTTGGTGGTCACTTGAGCCGCAGGATTGGTTAGAAGCATTTCATAGTCATCCTAAGATTGGCGAAAAAAAAACGGCCGCCGTAACTTCCGATCAATCGAAGCGCTGGTCGGAAGCCGAACAAGCGGCTGTCAATGACGCTGCCAGGGAAACGTTGCAACAGCTCGCGGAATTGAATCAGCAGTATGAAAAGAAGTTTGGGTACATCTTCATAGTTTGCGCGACGGGGAAAACTTCCGAGGAGATGCTGGCAATCCTGCGCGACCGGCTGGGCAATGAGCCGACGGAAGAGTTGCGCAACGCGGCAGCTGAACAAGCGAAGATTACACAACTGCGCTTGAACAAACTAATCGATTCTCTTCCCGCTTCCGGCTTCGAACCGCCCCAAGTTTTGTAGTGGCCTAATTTCAATTACTCTGTGAAACCTCTGTGTCCTCCGTGCCTCTGTGGTGAATAAACGCCAAGCAAACATTAACCACGGAGACACGGAG
>JALZOO010000157.1 GCA_030913905.1 Acidobacteriota bacterium | reverse complement strand
TATGGGGACTGGGCTTCTTCATTGTGGTAAACAGGGCCGTCCAGGCGGAACGTTCATGGATAGCGAAGCTCAAACAGCCGCGACTGATCACGAGCGCGGCGGTGATAGGAGTGTTCTCCTACTCGCTTTACCTGACACACGAACTAGTGATCATGCAGTCATGGAAGTTCAGCATTCACTGGTTGCCGCCGATCATAAACACGCTTCTCGTAACCGTTCCTGCAACAGTCGCCTTTGCGTGGGTGTTTTATAGATTCTGCGAGAAGCCCTATATGAGGAAGGCCGTCAAGAAGGTGGCTACAACCGAAGAGCATCGAGTGGAAGAACTCACCCCAGTGTTTGGACAACGTTTGCCGGCGGTCGCGGACGAAGCCTGATGTGGCCAGAAACCAATCGCAGTTCTTACGGCTTTGCCGCTTGATGTGAAAGGCAAAGCCTTCCGCACCTCCGACGGCATAGCCGAAAACACTAAACTACTTCATATGTAGCCACGCTGGTCGGTGTTTCAAAACATCTGACTTTGTAAATCTGCACACGCTCATCGCCGACTTTTGACGCAACGCGTTCCAGAATGTACTTGGCGAGATTCTCAGCTGAAGGCTGCAACTCAACAAACGGATCCAGTTTATTGATGTTTCGATGATCCAAGTACAGGACTACCTCGTCCGCCGCGGCCTTGAGTTCCACAAAATCCACCAACAGCCCGATATTGTCTAACTCACGTCCGCGCGCATAGATTTCGATTCTGTAGTTATGCCCGTGCAGGTTTTCACACTTCCCTTTATAGCCTCGCAGTTGATGCGCGCTCGAGAAGTTGCGTTCGATCATTACTTCAAATTGTCCGGGCATAAGAAAAGTCCAATGTCTAAAGTCCAATGTCAACGCGCGTAGTTGGGGGTCACACCAACGCGGATCGCGCAGAAACTTCTTCGGCGAACATGTCGTGGAGCTCTTCGATTCGAGATGTCACGCGACATGACGGCAAGCTCTTCAGAAACAATCTTCCATAGCTCTTCGTGCGTAGCCGTGGATCGAGAACAGCCAGCACTCCGCGGTCGGTCGTGCTACGAATAAGGCGGCCAAGTCCCTGCTTCAAGCTAATAATCGCTTGAGGCACACTGTATTCAAAGAAGCTCGATCCCCCTTCGTCCTCGATATGTCGTTGTCTGGCAGCCACGATCGGATCAGTCGGTACGGCAAACGGCAACTTGTCGATGATGACGCACGACAACTGTTCTCCACGCACATCAACACCCTGCCAGAAACTCGAGGTAGCAAACAAGACTGCGTTGGGAGTTTGCCGGAAGCGCTCGAGCAGCCGTCCTTTCGAGGCGCTGCCCTGTAACAAACATGGGTACTCGATTTCCGGCATCGCCAAATCATAAAGCGACTGCATCCCTGCCAGGCTCGTGGCCAGGACAAAAGCTCGGCCTTCGGTGGCATTTACGATTCTGATTACTTCAGACGCGGCCGCCGCGGCCCACTCTCGCGAACGCGGGTCAGGCATCTCCGCCGGCAGATACAGAAGCGCCTGGGTTTGATAGTCGAAGGTAGACTCAGCGATCAGGTCGTCAGCTAAATCCAATCCAAGCCGTTCGCGTATGAAAGAGAAATTACCTGCGCTTGAAAGCGTGGCGGAGGTCAACACCACCGTATCGATTTTTTCGAATAGCTTGTCTTCCAGAATGCCGGAAACGTCGATCGGCGAAGCGCGCAGAAAAATACCGCGGCCGCGTCGCTCCACCCAGTAAACAAACTTCTTATCCAACCCCGTCACGATGAACTGCAAATCGAACCGGGCTTGCCTGATCCGTCGAACCAGGTTTTCGACTTCCGGCGGTTTGTCTTTCAATGCATCAAGAGTAGTTTCCAATCTTGCCAGGGTACCATCGAGCGAAACGTAAAGATCGCCGAGCGCCGTTGAGGTTATTTCGCCGTCTTCATTACGTTTGGCAAAAGTCCCGGGGATGAGGGGATAGCGTCCCTCTTCGCCTCGGCCTACGCGGAACCCCATCCAGAAGTTGTCTGCAAACCGCATCACACGTGCCGACGTCTTCGTTATCTCGCGATCCGCTTCGGCATCTTCAAAAGACACGGCGCTGACATCACGAATGAGATCGTCAATCTGATAGTTCGAAATCTGCGCCCCGAAATATTCAGACGCCACGTCTTCAACGAGGTGCGCTTCGTCGAGAATCACTGCGGAATAATCGGGCAAGACACTTCCGTAATTGCCGGTTCGGAGAGCCAGGTCGGCAAAAAACAGGTGATGGTTTACCACCACAATCTCAGCCTCTTGCGCTCGTCCGCGCATACGCGTGATGAAACAGGCGTCGAAGTCCGTACACGTTTGGCCCAGACACGTTTCTGAACGCGCATCGATATGACGCCAGAAAGACAGCGACTCCGGCAGGTTTGAAAGTTCAGCACGGTCCCCGACATCGGACGTCCGGGCCCAGTCGGAAACC
>JALZOO010000118.1 GCA_030913905.1 Acidobacteriota bacterium | reverse complement strand
GTCAGCTCGAATAAAACAGCAAGCCACCCAAACGATAAAGGCAATTCAAACGAGAGCGAGTAACAACGGCAAGACTTAGTGTGAGCGGGGGCTTATGCAGGCGGAGCCGGAGGGGCGACCGGGAGAGTAATTCCGTGTACCGCTTCCCAGTCATCAGTCGGGACCATTTCAATTGCGTCCCATGGGCAGCCGTCCAGAAATGCACCGTCCGGACCTTTGCTGATGCACTTTTGGCAGCCAATGCAAAGATAGGGATCGACTTCGATGCGGCCGAACGGCGGATGATCTTCGTCCGGCACCCAAAACATGCAGGCCTCGATGGGGCAATACTCGATACAAGCAGGGGAACCAGCGCAGCCGGTACAGCAGTCAGTTGTAATCGCAAGTATGCGCGGCCTCTTCTTGCGAGTGGCCTTGCCATCGCCGACAGACATGGGCCAAAACTTTTCT
This sequence comes from Acidobacteriota bacterium, assembly GCA_030913905.1. Classification (GTDB taxonomy): domain Bacteria; phylum Acidobacteriota; class Blastocatellia; order Pyrinomonadales; family Pyrinomonadaceae; genus PSRF01. Next base: position 1,790 of record JALZOO010000118.1, on the reverse strand, counting down.
ACAATGTCATACATTTGTTTTTGGAAGCCCGCTTTCAAGTAGCACTTGGACTTTAACATACGTCTGTTGAGTTGCTCAACGATTTGTGTCGCTGGTATCGCACGCTTGCTCATGAATTGGCAAAGAGTTACAACTGAAAGCATCTCGAGGGAGGAAACACGATGGAGACAGTTGCGGGAATATTTCGATCGCGGGGAGATGCGGAGAAAGCGGTTCAGCAACTTCATTCGCTCGGCATAAAGAATGACAGGATTGCACTGCTGACACCACGCATGGATGAACGGCAGGTGGAGAACGCAGTGCCCACTGACGACACCGAACAGGGCGGCATGGGCACAGCCATGGGCGGCGTTGTCGGAGGAGCGATGGGAGTGGCGGGAGGCGCATCGTTGGGCGCCGCGGCCGCTAGCCTGCTCGTGCCTGGCGTTGGCCCGGTGATCGCCGGGGCGATACTGGGCGCCGCAATTCTGGGTGCAGGTGGCGCAGCCACTGGAATGGCCGCAGGCGAGGCCTTGGAAGAGGGGCTGGCCAATGGCTTACCACATGACGAGCTTTACGTTTACGAGGATGCGGTAAGACGAGGTCGGTCTGTCGTCATCGGCTTTGTCGAAACCGACGAATTGAGAGATACCGCTCGCAATACGCTGGCAAGTGCGGGCGCCGAAAGCGTTGACGAAGCACGTGAGGCGTGGTGGGTCGGCCTGCGTGATGCGGAAGTAGCTGACTACCATGCCACCGGCGGAAACTTTCAAACTGATGAAGCAAACTATCGTCGCGGCTTCGAAGCGGCCCTCCGGAATGAAAGCGACTCATCAGGGGCCGGCGAAACAGATGAGGCATTCCAGCGCGGGTATCGTCGCGGGCAGGATTACCAGAAGAGAATTCGGGAGAGTTACAAACGTTGAAGAACGTCCTGTTGAACCTTGCTGTGTTGGTCGGAATACTTGGCTTAAGTTGGATCGTCACCGCATGGTTCAGTCGGACAATGTATCTTCGCTGTGCAGCCTGCGGCACACTCAACGCGAAGCGCCGCACGCAATGCCGGTCGTGCGACAAACAGTTGCGCTAGTGCTTTAGCGCGGCCGGTTCTAATTACTATTACGCGCTATTCTCGGTTCCACAATTTACGAGTAGAAAAGAATGGCTTTAGCAAAATCTGTTCTGGCCCTTTCTTTTTCCGCCGTACTCCTGATACTTTTTCACTCCAAAACCATGTCACAGAATCATATTACTCCGGTCCCGCCGGAATGGCTTACACATGCGGAAAAAACGGATTACCGAGAGACGCCGCGTTACGACGCTACGATCGAATACTCCAAGCGACTCGATCAAGCGTCCCGCCTGATTAAGTACGAAACGTTTGGCAAGAGCGGCGAAGGCCGAGATCTGCCGTTACTGTTGGCGGCTGAAGGCGACACCTTCACGCCCGAAGCTGCGCGGCGTGCTCACAAGCCTGTGATCTTGATCCAGGCGTGTATCCACGCAGGCGAGCCCGACGGTAAAGATGCAGGCCTGGCATTGCTGCGCGACATCGCTATCACAAAAACTCGGGCTGGATTGCTCAAGAACGTCGTGGTGCTTTTCATTCCGATTTACAACACCGACGGCCACGAACGAGTCAGTCCTTACAACCGCATCAATCAGAATGGCCCGTCAGAGATGGGCTGGCGAACAACTACCAGCTACCAAAATCTCAATCGTGATTATATGAAGGCCGACACGCCGGAAACGCGGGCCTGGTTAGACCTGTGGAATAAGTGGCGACCGGACATGTTCATCGATTGTCACGT
>JALZOO010000094.1 GCA_030913905.1 Acidobacteriota bacterium | reverse complement strand
ACGGCCATTCGCGATGCGCTGGCCGCGACCAAAGAGTTTCCGGGCGTCACCGGCAACGTTACGTTCAACGAGAACCGTGACGCTGTGAAACCAATCATCATGATCGAAATCAAGGATGGCGGCACATATGCCGTGCGCGAGCGGGTCCAGGTGGAAGGTGCGGCCGTGGCTACAACTGCCGCGTCACCTGCTACGTCACCTGATAACGCAGGTTCACCGGCGACTGGCGCTTCCCCTGCGACGTCGACTGCTTCACCTGCGAAGGCTGCGTCTCCACCTGTGGCGGCATCTCCAGCCAAGCCAGTGGCAACCGCTACACCGTAGATGGCTCGTTAACCCAAGCTTTCTAACAATCACAACGATCGCGACTCACAAGTATGAGTACGTTTCTGCAACAGCTAATCAATGGCGTCTCGTTAGGCGCCATTTATTCTCTGATCGCCCTCGGCTACACGATGGTTTACGGCGTGCTGAAGTTGATTAACTTCGCGCACGGCGATGTATACATGGTAGGGGCGTTCATGGGCTATTACCTGGCGAATGGTCTCGGAGTGCGCGGCGCTCAGGCACTCGGGCAAAGCGCGGATGGAATCATCGCGCGGGGTTTGCTCGGGAGCGGCGCAATGGAGCCTTCGCTCATTACCGCACTGGTGGTAATGCTGCTGGCCATGGCAATCTGCGCCGCGCTCGGCGTGATCATCGAACGGTTCGCGTATAGACCCGTGCGCAAGTACTCGCGTATGACGGCGCTCATTACGGCAATCGGCGTATCACTGCTGCTCGAAAACGGGGGTCAGGTTGTGTTCGGCGCAGATCCGAAGTTTTTCCCGGAGCTCTTTATGAAGCGCAACATCGACCTCTTCGGCGGCGCCAGTATCAATAGCGCTGACATCGTGGTGTTGATTATCGCGCTCGCGCTGATGGTTGCACTTCAAGTGATTGTATATCGCACCAAGACGGGCCGGGCGATGCGCGCTGTTTCATTTAATCTTCAGTCGGCAAAACTGATGGGCATCAACACTGATCGCATCATCATGTTTACGTTTGCCCTGGGTTCCGCCCTGGCCGCGGCGGCCGGCGTACTTGTGGCGATTCGCATACCCCGAATCGATCCGTTGATGGGAATACTTGTCGGCTTGAAAGCGTTTGTGGCCGCGGTGTTGGGCGGCATCGGCAACATTCCGGGGGCGATGCTCGGGGGGCTATTGATAGGCATCACCGAGACGATGGTGGTTGGATATTTATCGCCTACTTACAAGGATGCCGTCGCTTTTGCCATATTGATATTGATACTTCTCTTCCGACCGTCCGGTCTTCTAGGTGCGGTCGCGCAGGAAAAAGTCTGACGAGATTTCAGAATGCGGAGTGCGGAATGCTGAATTAATTTTCGACTTCCTCTTAACATTCCGCATTCAGCATTCTGCATTCATCATTCATTCCCTATGCCGCGCTACCTGCGTAACCTGATCATTATCCTAATCGTGCTTGCCGTTTTGTACGCGCTCGATTTCGTCTTTCAGGGGCGGCTGATTAGTCCTTACTTCGCCCGCATCATTATGCTTTCCGGCATCGCGATCACGCTGGCCGTTTCCTTAAACCTCATCAACGGTTTCACCGGACAGTTTTCCATTGGCCACGCCGGGTTTATGGCAGTAGGCGCTTATTCTTCGGCATATTTTTCAGTCAACTACGGTGTGAACCTGGCAAACACGCTGGGCGGCGGAAAGCTTGGCTGGGTGATTACACTGCTACTCGCCACGATAATAGGAGCCATTTTCGCGGGAATTGCCGGGCTGATTGTGGGAGTGCCGTCGCTACGTCTCAAAGGCGACTACCTCGCTATCGTGACGCTGGGCTTCGGTCAAATCATTGTCGTCTTTCTCAACAACATCGAAGCTATCGGCGGCGCACGCGGTTATTCCGGCATTCCAATAGTGAAAAGCTTCTTCTGGATTTTCCTGATTGCAATTCTCACGATCGTTATCGTTTACAACATCGTCAACTCGGCATTCGGACGCGCTCTGATCTCCATTCGCGAAGACGAGATCGCCGCGGAAGCGATGGGCGTCAACACCACCCGCTACAAAGTGTTGGCTTTCGTAATTTCGTCGGCGATGGCCGGCGCCGGTGGTGTGTTGCTGGCCCACTTCGACGGGTACCTTAATCCGAAGTCGTTTGAGTTCATCAAGTCGTTTGAGATTCTGATCATGATCATCCTCGGCGGACTTGGTTCGATCGTCGGGTCGGTACTGGGCGCGGTTTTGCTGACGGTCTTGCCGGAAGCTTTGCGCGGATTCTCCGAGTACCGGATGGTAATCTATTCGTTGCTGCTTATCATTCTCATGATCACTCGTCCACAGGGACTGCTGGGCAGCACGGCCGCGTTCAAGGGCTGGCGTGGACGCAAGCGGACAAAGTCGCGAACGGAAGCTGAGGAGATTACCGCGGAGGACACCCGCGATAAGGAGTCGGTGGACAAGGCGACGCTAGGAGAACGCCCGAGTGAGACGTCGTTGAAAAAGGGAGACAAGGAGTGACTGCCAACGTTAGTTCAACTGAGCGCGCGAAGGGCTCGAACGGCACAGCGATCCTGAGGACCGATAAGGCGACAATTCGCTTCGGCGGTCTAGTCGCGGTGAGTGAGCTCGACATGGCCGTTCGCCAGGGCGAAATCTACGGTTTGATCGGACCAAACGGCGCGGGCAAAACCACCATCTTTAACCTGTTGACCGGAGTTTACGAGCCAACCTCCGGCGAGATCTATTTCGAAGAGAAGCGCCTGGACGGCAAGCGTCCCTACGAAATTGCCGCACATGGCGTGTCGCGCACGTTTCAAAACATCCGTCTTTTTCCGAGCATGACGGTTCTCGATAACGTGCTGACCGCCTGCCACATTCACACGCGACAGACTTTGCTCGATGTAGTTTTGCGTACGCCGCGTTTCCGTCGCTGCGAACAGGAGTCTCTCGACTACTGCATGGAGTTGCTCTCGATTTTCGATCTTGACGGGTTCAGAGACGAAGGTGGAACCAGCTTGCCCTACGGAAAACAGCGGCGGCTGGAGATCGTGCGCGCATTAGCCACCAGGCCGAAGTTGTTACTGCTTGATGAGCCCGCCGCCGGCATGAACCCTTCTGAGCAGGAAGATCTGATGAAGTTGATACAGCAGATTCGCGATCGGTTTGGGTTAACCATCCTGCTCGTCGAACACAACATGAAGGTTGTCATGGGCGTATGTGAACGCATCCAGGTGGTGGACTATGGCAAGTCAATCGCCCTGGGCTTGCCGGAACAGATTAGGAACGATCCGAAGGTGATTGAAGC
>JALZOO010000070.1 GCA_030913905.1 Acidobacteriota bacterium | reverse complement strand
TGCATTAAGGTTTCTCCTAAATAGTTTGGATGCGGATGTGGATAACTAATACGCAGCAAAGCACAGAATGTTCTTGTTTTTGGGATGAGGTTATTGAGCCATCTCAACCGCCATTCCCAACTCCTTGCGCCGGAGATTTCAAAGGCTGGGATGCTAACCCAAAGTTGCCGACTTCAGGCGGCTAGCCCCGCAGGGCGGTTAGGCCAGCCGTTTTACGGCTGGTTAAGTTGGTCCTCCCGACATCGTTAGGCCGCTTCAGCGGCCTTTTGACCACGCGCTTAATTCTTTGCATCGAAGTAGGAACCCCTCTCAAAGCCAACCACTAGACTTACCGAGCGATATTCCTATTCCCTATCGACGCTCTTTCCAATTCCGTCTACTGGAAGGGAATCTCATGCCTAAGAACGTCTACAGTGAAATCAATCTGCATATGACCTGGCACACAAAGAACAATGATCCCGTATTAGTCGATGTGATTGAAAATCGTCTTTATCATCACCTCGAACATGAAATCCGGAAAACGAAGAACGTTTTCTTTCACGCGGTTGGTGGAGTAGAGGACCATATTCACCTGGTCGCAACGATTCCGCCGAGTCTCTTGATTAGCGAGTGGATCGGTAAGCTAAAAGGTGGAAGCTCGTTTCATATCAACCATGAAATTGCTAACCGAAAGTTGCTCGACTGGCAGGAAGGGTACGGCGTTGTCAGTTTTGGTACCAAGGATCTGAAGTGGGTAATTGACTATGTGAAGAACCAGAAAGAACGCCACGCTCGAGGAACCACGAACAAACGACTGGAGCGTTCCGACGAAGAAGATTTTTAAGGCCGTTGAAACGGCCTAATGATGTTGGTTGGCCATCCTCACCAGCCGTAAAACGGCTGGCCTAATAGCCTGCGGGCTAGCGGCCTGAAGGCCGCAATAAACGCTGAAGGCGGCAAGGAAGCGTCCTCATCGAATCCTTGCGAAAGTGCGTTTATGGTCAGGGAAGATAAACAAGCCTACGAGCGTCTAATAGTTGAACTCGACAATTCGACAGCCTTTCCTGGAGGAAACTTGAAACACTACATTGTGGTTGCTTCCGTATTGATTCTGTCTGCTGCTGTTATCTCTGTCGCTTTCATATCCTGCAAGCCCGGAGGTTCGAGCGCAGGCAACGCTGCGCAGCCAAATTTTGCGCCGGCGCCAGGCTCGCCGATTGCGATCGCTGGTGGACCCGGTAACGTGGTAATTGGCGACATGAACAAAGACGGTAAGTTGGATCTGGTTGTGGCCAGCGGGCGGTCTCGCAACATTGCCGTGTTGCTTGGACGCGGTAACGGACAATTTCAAACGCCCCGCTACGTTCAACTGACGGGGTCCGAAAGTCCGGGAGAAATCGCGTTGGGCGATCTCAATGGCGATAGCACACTGGATCTTGCTTTTGTCACTCACGACAGCTACGGCGTCACGGTGCTCCTGGGTGATGGACAAGGCGGTCTGGCTCTCGCGCCAAATTCGCCGATTGTCATGAAGGCTGGACAGCACCCGCACACACATGGCCTGGGGATTGGCGACATAAATGGCGACGGCAAACTCGACCTCACCACGGTCAACAATGCAGACAACGATGTATCTGTTGCATTGGGTGACGGACGTGGCAACTTCGCCAACGCGCCCGGCTCGCCTTTCGCTGTAGGACCCAGTCCGTATCCGCACACACTTGGCGATGTTAACAATGACGGTCGCATCGACATCGTCGCGACCACGACGGCGACAGGACCGGCGAGGGCCCAACAACTGCCGTTCAGTCGCGCGTTAACTCTTCTGCTGAATGATGGGCGCGGTGGCTTTCGAGCCAGCCAACTTCCCCTGCGGTCAGGACAACCCTGGTTCGTGGGAATCGGCGACTTCAATGGTGATCGTAAACCCGATCTCGCGGCGACACATCACGAACAAAACGCATTATCCGTAATGCTCGGCGATGGCCGTGGAGGTTTCAGTGAATCAAGCGACTCACCATTTAGTTATGGACACAACGCTTTCCATGCGGTGGTTGCGGATGTAAATCGCGACGGCAAGCTGGACGTTATCGCCGCTGCCGGAGACGGTTTTCGCGTCATGCTCGGAGATGGTCGAGGCAACTTTCAGTTGTCGACAAATTCACCCTTTGTGACAGGCAGAGGCATCTGGAGACTGGCCGTTGCAGACCTCAATGGAGACGGCAGGCCGGACATAGTGACGAGCAATTCTGACAGCGATGCGGTGAGTGTGATGCTGGGGCGGTGAGCAGTGG
>JALZOO010000047.1 GCA_030913905.1 Acidobacteriota bacterium | reverse complement strand
AGGAAATGATCCGAGAGTGGTCGTAGCAGCCGGTATTTGCGCACGCGAACGCCTGGCTCGCATAACGCTGCTGGGAGACGAAGCGACGATCCGCGAGACTGCGCAAACCGAACGGGTCGATCTCGGCGGTGTGGAAGTGTTGGATCACCGGCGCGCGCAGGATTTCGAAAAGATGGTATCCATGTTCCACGAGATGCGTCGAGCCAAAGGTTTGATGGCTGACGAAGCTCGCACTCTCATGTCTGACGCGCTTTACTACGGAAACCTGATGGTCCGTTTGGGAAAAGCTGACGGCTCGGTAGCGGGAGCAACTAACACGACGTCTCACACTGTTCGCGCTGCTTTGCACTGCATCGGCGTTCGTGCCGGGTTCAAACTCGTATCCAGCTTCTTTTTGATGGCCTTGCGTGACAGCAACTTTGGTCACAACGGCGCCCTGATCTTTGCCGACTGTGGCGTAGTCATCGAACCCTCCGCAGCCGACCTTGCCGAGATCGCAATTGCGTCCGCAGATTCATGCCGCGCCTTGCTGGGTGCCACACCCAAAGTCGCAATGCTTTCATTCTCCACGAAAGGCAGCGCAAAACATCGACTCGTCGACAAAGTCGTCGAGGCCACACGAACTGTTAAGGCGAGGTCGCCCCAACTCGAGATAGACGGTGAACTACAAGCTGATGCCGCGTTGGTGGAGAGTGTGGCCCAGTCAAAAGCACCGGGCTCGGTAGTCGGCGGGCACGCCAACGTGCTGATCTTCCCTGACCTGCAGTCAGGTAACATCGCTTACAAATTGACCGAACGATTGGCGGGAGCTACCGCTATCGGACCCATCCTCCAGGGACTCGACAAGCCAGCCAACGATCTTTCGCGCGGATGTAAGGCCGAAGACATCGTTGATGCAGTCGCCATTACCGCCGTGCAATCGCAAGCGCGGCAAGCCGGGTGAAATAAAGAGGGTCACGTGTAATCTTCAGCCGGTCTTTCTTGATCTTCCATTGGCCCCTTGAGTTTTTCACGAACGGGCAACTCTAACCCGCTCAGGTCTGCATCCAACCTCGGCAATCCCGCATTCTGAGAGGCAGGCAGTTATTTTGTCACACCCATATCCACGTCTGTTGCTTGTAGTTCTTTTTAGTCTGACCCTGGCCGCTTCACTTCACGCTCAGCAAGTACAGCAACCAACCCCCACGCCAACTCCCCCACAAGAACAGGAAGAACCCGTGAAGGTTTTCACCGAAGAGGTGAGGCTGCCGGTCGTTGCTGTGGATCAGTATGGCCATTACGATCCGTCGGTCGTGCCGGATGATGTGCTCGTGCTCGAGGACGGAGTTGCACAACAAATTAGAAGCGTGCGGCATCTTCCCGCGAACGTTGTGCTGGTACTCGATACCGGTGGCGAATTGAGTGGTTTGGGAGGACTTTCCAAACGCACCAGTTTGACGCGCGACGCCGCGATGGAATTCTTAAAGCCACTGTCGGCAAATACCTCTGTAGCGGCAATTCAATTCAACAACACCGTGCAAGTGCTGCAGTCATGGACTACGGATCGGCAGGCACTTGTGAAGGTATTGAAAACCAAGCTGTCGTCAGGAAAACGTGCGCGATTTTCGGAAGCAGTGGTGGCTGCTGCCGAACTACTGAAGGATCGCCCGGAAGGTACTCGTCACGTCGTCTTTATTACTGACGGCGTTGACACGCCTGGCGGAAAAATCGATCGCGCACAGGCACTTAAGAAGTTAGCGGCCGCAAGGGCCACAGTACACATCATTAGTTACACAGAGTTCGTGCGTCAGAAGGATGCTAAGCAGAGCCCTAAACTCGAAACCGGCCAACTTCCGATTTCTCATGATCCGATCAGTAGTAACGACCCGACCAATCCGCCAGGCACCACGCGCAGTCCTACGTATGGCGTAACTGTCAGATTCGATCCGGCGATGCGTCGCCAACGAAAGGGTTACGAAGCGGAGATAAAGAAGAGCCAACAGGTTCTCACCGGAATGGCAGCAGAAACAGGCGGACAAATCTTTCTGCCGAAAACCAGCGAGCAGATGATTGCGCAGGCGCGAGAGGCTGCACACGAGATAGGCTCCGAATACGTCGTTACCTACCGGCCCAAGCGGGCTTTGGCTTACGCTAAACAGGGGGAATACAGAAAGATTGAAGTAGCGTCACGACGAGTGGGATTGAGTTTGCGCTCTAGACGCGGCTACGTGGTGCCTTCGCAATCAGACGAACAATAAATTAGTTAACAACCGCCTCGAGCTGCGACTCCAGCATTTCCACCATGCGGCGCACTTCGACGTGATCGTCTTTCTTAACCAGAGATTGCGCGTGCAGTTCTTCCCAATCAGACTTGGGCACTCGATGAAAGGCTTCGACCACCTTAGGGTCAAATTGTTTGCCGGCCCAATCGTCAAGTTCTTGTGCGGCGGCTTCGTAAGGCTTGCCTTTCCGATACACGCGGTCACTGGTCATCGCGTCGAAGGCATCTGCGACTGAGAATATGCGGGCACACAAATCGATCTCTTCATCGCGCAATCCCAGCGGATAACCGGAGCCATCCCACTTCTCATGATGCTGCGCAACAACGCGCGCGGCGCCTTCGAGAAATTCAATCCCGCGCAAAATCTGTTGACCATGCAGCGGGTGCTCTCTCATCAAGACCCATTCTTCCTCGGTTAACTTCGCGGGTTTCCGAAGAATCAAATCCGGCACACCGATTTTTCCAATGTCGTGAAGCAGCGAACCGAATTCCAGCGACTTCATCCGCTTACGGTCTAAACCGAATTCCCGGCCTAGTCGCAAACTGTAGGTCACTACGCGCTCGGAATGTCCGTGCGTTTCCAGGTCTCTTGTTTCGAGAGCGGCGGTTAGAGCCTTCAGGGTTGAACGATATGCATCTTCGAGAGAGTTTAGCGTCTGGTCCAGTTCTGCCGTGCGTTGCTCGACTAACTCTTCCAGGTGATCTTCATAACGCTGCTTGGCAACTATCAGATCCTGGTGTTCTAAAGCACGTTTCACTACGGCTTCCACCTGGCGAAGGTCAAACGGCTTCATGACGTAGTCAAAAGCGCCGAGCCGCAATGCGCCAATTGCGCTTTCGACGGTTTGCATGCCGCTGATCATCACCACAACGCTGTTAGGCGACAAACTCTTTACATGCGGAATCATGTCAAGACCGCTCATGCCTGGCATGGTGATGTCACTGACGACCAGTTCAAACTCGCCTTTGCGCAAAAGCTCCATCGCTTCTTCTGCTGAGCCGGCGGTAGCGCAGTCGTGGTGACCCTCAAACAGGTCCGTCAATATTGCTGTGATTTCGGGCTCGTCGTCGACAATAAGAATTCGTGGTCGCGGGTTACCTACCATTTTTGACTCCTGGGGGGCGATTTGAGAGCGGCGCGGGTACCGCGAAAACCTGGTGGCTGGTGAGGGTTAGAGGCTAATCGAACAATCCCACCCTCAAGGGACAGGCGTAGCATTCTACAGATTTTCTGGGATTGTGGCAAACATGTTTTTACATGGACGTATACTGCTGAGGTCAGTGGGTTTGTGAGGAAACCTTGGCCACGATTTTGTCTCGGTTAGGTTGCGCGCGCCCACGAAACGCAAGGGCGCGCGCCCAAGGAACTAGGAGGCAATTACTCAATAGCGGGCAGGACGGCGGCGTTTGCGAATTCCGTAGGTGTAAACAGCCGCCCCGCCACCGCCCACGCCTGCGCCAATCAGGGCGCCCTTCTTACCACCGGCAATACCCCCAATCAATGCGCCAGCTCCGGCGCCGCCAGCCGTAGTCAGCTTATCGCGATGTTTTTGCCAGAAGCTTCTCCCGTGCCGGTGACCATCGCCAACGCAACTGGAATGGGTGTGCGTGATCTTGCTATGTCTGTGTCTTAGTCTGCCGCACGTTCTGGCTGATGCAGGCACTTCCAGCATTACTAAAAACGTCAGCAAGACGAGGATAGAAAGCAATTTTTTCATAAGTCTACCTTTCGACGCTGCGCGTCGTTACGGGAGAGTTGGTTGTTGAAAAGGGGCTCTGATTGAAATGATTTTAATCACATACTCGGAGCTTGTCGAGGATAGCGGCGGAAGGTCTGTGTGAGCTGCTGTCCGATAGGGTAACGGCGATTGATCAACCTACGGACGTGCTCGGCAGTCCCGGGAGGAAACTTGGACCTCCCTCAGCCCGTGGAGGATTAAGCTGAATTTCCAGGGATTTGAAAACTTATGGTGCCGGAGGTCGGACTCGAACCGACATGAGTTTGACCTCGCCAGATTTTGAGTCTGGTGCGTATACCAATTTCGCCACTCCGGCATTTGCAGGGACAAAATAATAAGGCTACCTGTGCCGGAATCGCAACCGGTGCTATCGCATTCACCTCTGAAAAGAAACAGTCACGCGTCAGTGGTGAGGGCTACTGGAAGCGGCGGCAGACGCAGCGGAGGCCGCCTGGCTTTCAATCACATCGCCGTTCGGCTCCCCTTGAGGATAGCTGCGGTAGTTGTAGTGATAGTAGTAGTAATCGTGCGAGCGAATGTCGGCTTTATTCAACACGACGCCGATAATCTTTGCGCCTATCTCCTGCAATATTTGACGCGTTCGTTTCACGACCTGGCGCGATGTCTTTCCACCATGCACGACCAGAATCACACCGTCTACGAGTGACGAAATAATTACCCCATCAGTAAACGATGCGATGGGCGGCGAATCGATCACGATGTAGGTAAATGACTTGCTTGCGATTTCAAGCAAACGCCGCATTTGAGCTGAACCCAGCAACTCCGCCGGATTGGGCGGGATAGCGCCCGAGCTGAGCAAATAGATGTTCGAGTTCTGATACTGTTCGATCATCGACAAAATGTCTGCCGGGGCCACGTCGCTCGAAAGGATGGCGCTGAGGCCGACCGTGTTACTCAAGCCAAAAACGTGATGCAGTCGAGGCCGGCGCATGTCCGCGTCAATTACCAGGACGCTGGCGCCTGTTTGCGCGAGCACGGTGGCTGTGTTTACGGCCGTCGTCGTTTTTCCCTCAGCGGGCACGCTGGAAGTGACTAACAAAGTCTTAGGCGAGCGACCGGCCGTCGAAAGAAGTATTGACGTCCGCAGATGCTTATACGCTTCCGCCTGCAGGCTAGGACCATGCGCATTTATCAATAGTTCCTGTCCACCGTTTCCGTTACCATTAATTTTTTGCAATGCGCGCGTCGCCGGCAAGAACCGTTGTCCCGTCTTATTGGCGATGGGAATCACCGCCAACGAGGGAAGCCGCAGGCCGCTCTCGATGTCGCTGGGGTTCTTGATCGTATCGTCGAGATATTCGAGGAACAGTGCCAGCGCAACGCCGAAAGCAACAGCCAGGACGAAGGCCAGGAAAACTCCCTGCATCCGTCGCGGACCAATCGGTCCTTTAGGTACGGCTGCATAGTCGACCACATGAATATTGTTCGGCGTACCCGCCATACTCACGTCGTTCTCTTTTGACCGTTGCATCAGGCCCTCGAGCAGTCCCTTGTTAGTTTCAATTTCCTGCTTGAGGATGTTGTAGTTGATTGCCGCCTGATTTTGAGCAACCGTTTCCGCCCGTTGCTTGTTGAACGACGCCCGCAGTTCCTGCTCGCGGTCCAATGCTTTCCGGTAGTTGCTTTCGAGGTTCACCGATATCAACTGTTTGGCGCTTCCTCGGGTTTCCGCCAGTTGCTTTTCGATCACGGCAATCTGTTGGCTGACGTCTTTAACTTCCGGAGACTCCTCCGTGTCAGTCAACAGCAACTGCGAACGCTTTTGTTTCAGTCCGGCAAGTCGGGTTTTGAACTCAGCAATCTGTCCGTCACTTACTTCAGCGTTCGCTTCTGAGACCCCGGGCCTCAAACTCGCGCGATACGAAACCTCGGCGAGACTTCGTTCGTTCTCGGCGACCAGCAACTCCTTATTCAACCCAACCAACCGTTCAACCACCGTGTTTTGACTGGAATCGAGCGAAAGAATTTCGTGGCTCTGCGCGTAGTTCATGAGCTGTTCTTCGCCGTTACGAATCTGCGACTGCAATTCAGCGACTCGCTTTTGAAGAAATGTACCGGCCACGGAATTGGTCTTGGTTTTGACCTCGAGGTTCCACAGCGCGAAAGCGTCGGCTGTGGCATTTACTACCTTCGCAGCAACCCTGGGATCCGTGTGGTTAGCGCGAATATCAATGAGTCGCGTCTTCTTAAGCTGCTCCACGTCGAGCATTCCCTGAAGCGATTCCACATAAGGCGCCAACCGCGCGATTTCGGCTGGGTCGTCAATTGAAACAGACGCGCTCCCTGACATTGGACCACTGCTGATGGGAACCGTCGCATCTGCTTTAGCGGGTTCCTGCTTCGGCGCACCAAACCCCAACATGCGTTTTAGGTTTTGCACAGTCGAACGATCGTCCGCTCGCTGTTGGAAAAAGGTTTGGTTGTGTTCCAGGTCAAGAGTTTTGGCTACGCGCCTCAGCAGAGTAGGGCTGGAGAGTATTTGAACCTGGGTATTGAAGTACTCAGGATCCATGTAATTGTCGACGTAGAATGAGCTGCCCTTCGAGGCTCCGAGCGCTGGACTATAGCTTTCAGTATCTACCTGCACACGAGCACGCGCCTGGTAAATGTCCGGCTCTCGCGCCTGGCGCAGCGCGGCGATAGTGGAGACGATTACTGCCAGACCAATGATCAACCAGAGTCGCTTACGGATCGTGCGCCAGTAGTCGCGCAGATGCATCTCGCCTTCGGGTGAGTCTTCTTCGCCGTAGGCCACGATAGGCGGCGTAGGGTACGCATTTCGCGGTGAGCCGTTGATGGGTTCAAGCGCTGAATTCTTGAGGATAACTTCGAGAGCTTTGGCTAGATCGGAGGGTTCTTTCATGGGGGCGATCTCTTAACCTTGCGTGATATTTCCGGGCCCGCTGAATTACTGGAATTTCGAAGACTCGATAATGCGGGCTGGTGGGGTTCTCTAACGGATTAGGAGACACCAGACTGCGGTTTAATTTGGCCTTGGAAGTTTACACGGAGGGCGGCCAAGAGCCAAGTGCGCGCGTGCAGGGACGTGGGGGTTTGGCCACATCAAGTGTTGGCCGTTGAATATCAGGTCACTCCCCTCATCTCACTCCCCGCATCCCCTTCCCCTTCACTCTACCTGATTCGCATTGTAGGGTCCCCAAAGAGAATCCAGGTGCGACGTACGTCCCTGTTGGCATTTCCTATCTTCGCCTTCCGGATAGCTTCTCCCAGCGTCAAGGGTTGACTGCCAAATACCTGTTGGTACAAAACTCTGCTCATATCAAACTGCGGCGCCGGCTCGGTCATTCCGGAAGAGGCCCAAACAGCTACCGCTCCGCTCGCATCGGATCTGACGAGCGACTCTGCCAGACTCTCACGCGCCGGATTTTGGTAATAGCCGTTTAGGCAAGTCATCATCAGAAAAACTGGCAATCGCGAGCCATTGTTAAATACCGCTGCGTCGGAAGTGCTGAGAATTGGCTCAGCTGTCCACACTTCCACAGAACCATGGCCCATGAAATTTACAAGCAGCGGCCCTTGATTTATGCCGTCCACTATCTGGTCGTGAACGACGGAGGGCGCATTGCCGCCGCGATAGATTTTTTGAACTCCAATAGGTGCCGGCAACAGAGAGCCTAGCTCATCACTCGCGGCTTCGAAGTTGAAGTTGGTCTTTGCGTCCATTTGGTCTGCAACCATCAGTGCGATTTGCGTCGTGTTCGCCGGTGAGTAGTGGATGATCTTGGAAATCATCGTGTCCGCTTCAATAGCAGTGCGTGCAGGCAAGCGTCCAATCGCCATCTCACCCACTCCATCGTTATCGAAATCCACAAACCACTCATCAGAAACTGTTTCCAACAAGGCAGTGTCCACGAGGTGTGCCGTCACGAGATCTGTTTCGCCGTTATTACCCAGATAGTTTCGCGGGTCAAAGCTACCATCGCCTACGAGGAGAACAAATCGCGGGGCTCGCTGCCAGTGCGTTTGTGTCCACTCGAGGAAATCACGAATGGCGCGTGAATCATGCGCGCCATAGCTAAATTCATCGTAAACATCTTCTGTGTTCACTACAGCAACAGACATCCCTTCGTTCCGGCGCAACTGTGCCAGAGGCTCAATGCTGTTATGGAAGTCTCGGTGAGTAATGACGATGAAGTCCGCGCCTTCAACGTTCGTGCTCCAGTTGGAAGGCTGGTTGCGAGTGAGGCCGGCAAGCCGCCTTCCCTTCTGCTCGGTTAGCGCCAGGAAGTTGCGAGTTTCGGACGTCTGCAAGGTGAAGCGATATCCGTCGGCGGCTTTTTCTGTTTTCGGGTTGTAGAGGGTAACCGAATTCGGATCCGTGATATCAAGAAGCACAACACTCGCCACACTGAAGCCTCTCACTTGGGCACGACCGCCGACCGTAAACTGCAAGTAGTCGTTATCGGCCTCATACGTGTGCGCATAGCTCAGACGGAGATAATCCACCAGGCTAATATCCATATCGCCGTTCGTGCTCTCTAGACTCACTGTGTTGTCGCCTTCACGCAGGACTCTGGCGCCGATAGAAAGTTGGACCACTTTGTTTTGCTGCCCGGTAAAGTTGATAACACCAACTTCAATTCCATTGACCAGCACGCTAACGAGGTGATCCTGAATTGTCACGCCCTGTAGTGCCACTTCCAATCGCGAAGCCGCACCCGGGTTCAGGTGTTGCACAGAAAGCGTCTGCGGGTTGGGTATGCTGTTGATTACCTGGCCGAAGAAATTCTCTTTGTCACCATTTAAGAGACCTGAGAAATACAGTAAGCGCTCTTTGCGCTCCACTGTGTAATCAAAGCTCTGCAACGCTCCGATCGAACTGACGTTCTTTAATGCTTGAGCTTTAATTCTCTTCCCCAGCGTTGTACCGGAAACAAGCCAGTATTCGCGCCTGTCGGCAGACGGCGTATCGAGAGCAACACCATAGAAGTCGATTGAATCACCAGCTTTGAGCGGGCCCGTGGCTTTACTGCTGTTGATTAAGATCGGAACCTCTATACCGTCGGCATAGAGTTGGAGGTAGCGCATATCCGCATTCGCATTGAGTCCTGCGGCAACAAGCTCCGCCTGCGTTGCTCGATACCAACCATTTTCTCGCACGGAGAGTTTTAACCCGGGCGTTGCCGCTAATGCTTTCTGCCTATCTTGTGATTGGGAGGTGCTCGTAGTGGCGTTTGCTGATAACTGTGAACCACCATCGGAAGCCGCTGTTGTGTGTGCTAATTCTGAACTGTCTGCCTGGCTCAGCAGCTTTGCGGATGAGTGCGAGCCAACTGAAAAAGCCCAGCCTCTTTGTGAATGCTGCGCGGCAGTCTTCTCGCGAGCGATAGCGTTCAGATCATCGAGCAGAATTGTACGAGCCGATTTGGTAGAAGCCGAACTGGCCCCGGGGCCGGCTGCGGGGACGACTGGACCATGCATTGTGCGCGTACCGTCAATGTCAATATCTTCCAGGTAATATACGGAATCGGAGGTACCTGCCGGATCAACCCACGAATACCAGTTACCGGCGGTCATGGCTATTCCCTGCGCAGCCATCAAAGCCGAACCTGCGATAATTGATCGATTGAGTTGAACCCGTTTGCCTTTACGTTCGCGATATACCTTGAAGCCGAGGTTGTTGACTTCGAACCCTGTCTTCCACTCCAACACGACTCTCGTGCCGCTACTATTCGCGGTCAGCTCAGACATATGCACTGCTGTTGGCGTTGTAATAGTGAAGTATGTCTGATCAAATTCGACAGTCGCTCTGGCGTCTACGCCAGACGTATGGACAGCAACGACTCCCAAGTATCCGGATGATGTCGGGATCAAGGTTGTATTAGTCACATTACCCTGAGACACGCTGGCATTTGTCGTATTGGGAACATCCGTAGCGATCGCTCCGGCGCCGTTCGCAGTGGGAAGCGAGGAGGTATATAAGGTAAAAAGGCCGTTACCGTCCCTGGTAACTCTAACAAGAAATCCAATGTCTGTAAGTCCATTAGTGAGTGCGCCAGAGGAAGTTAAAATGGTTGTGCCGACGCCATCAGTGACACTTTGGAGAAGGATCTCATCATTCCCGGCATCATCCCCGATCAAAAGTCTATACCCATCGACCGTCGCGGATTCAAGATCAGCATCGTTTGCATAAAGCCAAATCATCATCTGATTGCCACTGGTAAAACCTGTTGTCCTTCGGCCCACCCAGAAACCCCACTCTTGTTCGGCTCCCCAAGTTGCAACCTGAGTAGAAAGATACTGCGATCCCGCAACAGCGGTCGTAAAGTTGAGTCGAAGCGTATTTGAACCCGTTGCTCCAGCGGCAGCGCTGCTGTTGGCCACGATTGCCCAACTACCTGTATCGCCACCCCAAACCGGATTGGCCGTGAAGTCTCCGTCGCTAAATGAGTCCAGTAGTGTTTGGCCAAACGCATTCGTGCTCATCCCTATGAGGAAAAATCCCAGCGCCCAAATGATTGCTACTCTTTTCATGTATCCTCCATTGAGGCCGGAAGAAATCCTTAACTTCCAATTGTGGACCATGTATGGCTTATAAGGCTGGTAAGTGATAAAAGCCTCCGATTTAATTAACACAGTTACTTTTGGCAGCTCGCGCGATGAGCGTTCCCAAACTAGTTTTCGCACTGGTTAGTAATCGGAGAGCAAACGCATCCTGGGGGACAACTGCCTCGACCAGGGCCACCGGTACAAGGCCCGCCACAACTAACAGCAGCCAGAGCTGTCGGAGCGCTGAGAGATGTTATTAATGGCAAGAGCGCTACGCTCACGCCCAACCTGCGGACGAGATTTCGTCTTGAAGAATTCACCGGCAGGCTGGAAACCTCGTATCCTTCAACAAGCAAATGGTTCGCGCTCAATTGCTTTAGAGCAAGTTGAATGACGCTTTCCCCAACCGGGACTCCCAACCACTTGGTAACATGGCCGGTTAGCTCAGAAACTCCGGTGCAGCCGTCGCAGAGTTTCCAAATCGCAGCGGCTGTTTGATTCAGACAGTGCGCTTTGTCGCGAACCCGGTCGTAAAGGAGCAATTCGCCATTAAGCTCTTTGGTGATGATTCCTTCGCTGCGTGCTTTCGGCAGGAGTGCCCTCGAGTCAATTTTCATGTGACCCCTGTTATTGATTTTGAAGTGCGGCGGGTTGCCGGTAGCGTGGGTGAAGCGCCCGGGTACTTACTTGATGAAGAAGCTCAAACGCAAAGTGCTAAGACCAACCTACTGTCGCGAGTGTCCAGAATTCTACCGTTGTGTTCAGTTACAAACCATGCATCGTTAATCTACTGTCGAGATGAACCTGTCTGAGCGGTCGGGAAAGTAGTATCACTCGATCAAGTGATAGATCAATATCTTGCGGGAAAGACGGTTTTTAGCTGCTTGCCAAATTTCTTGTAAGGCTAGGATGAAACACAAGGGTGCCGCTTTTGGAGTGCGGCGGCTCGACGCCGCTTCGTCCACTTTGGAGTCGTTAATCCTTAGCTGATCGGTCTTGAAGCTGTAGATCATCTTGATCGCTGCAGGCGAAGCAGTTCGTTCAAACCAGGCTGCAGAACACCATGAATACCGATTAGCCACGGGAACAAGACCGTGTTTCACGGGATTCTGATGAACATAGTTCAGCCGAGCCAGATATGAGCGCTCAAACGTGAGTTTTGTATCCCAAAAGTTATACCAAACGTTTCGACCAGCGCATGCGTCGAGCCGGTTCAATTCAATCGCGGAGACAGTGTGCAGATGGCTTAGGAACTCGTTCATCGGGGATGTCTCGTGATTTCTCCGCGCTAAGAAATGATAGTGATTACTAAATCCGGACCATGCTTCGAGCTGCCATTTGTATTGGTGTGCAAGTGACAAGAGATTGTTCTCCAGCAGACTTAACGCTATTGGAGTTCTAAACATTAGATTTTTGTATAGCGTTGCGGCTGTAACCATGTAAATTCCTGACGATTCGAACCGATGGACCGGTGCATGTGGCCAATCTTTGGTTGGAGCCATGGAGGACCTCGGTGCGGTTTCTTCGAAAACTTTGCTAACTAAGCTCGAACAAAAAAGCGGCGTCAAGCTGCCGCACTCCAAAGCGAGATCCACGCGAATGCTGGAAATCTGGCAATCCTTGGAGTGTCGCTGGCTCGATACGCTTTGTTCCCGACCGGTACGCATCAGCAGAGAATTAAAAAGCCGGCGTCAAGCCGCCGCACTCCAAAAACTTTAAGGCTTCCCTCTTGCGTAATCTGCGGTTGCTTCATATTCTTCCACCACCTTTGCTTGCCGCAGGAGTCGACGTCCCCAAATGGAAGAATTTCAAAAGCTCGGCGAACTGATTGAAAAGCGCTGGCGACTTGAGAATTACAGCGAACAGCGCTTCCCCGAGATCGCAGCCCAGGCTCTCACTGAAGCTGACTTGCTTGCGCGCGTCGATCCCTGGGACATCATCCGCTGGGTGCATAACTCCGCGACGCTCCCCGATCAAAAAGACGTGGAAGGTAATTTTGGCAACCCCCCGATAACTCTGTTTTCTGGGTCGAGGTTCTTTATCGATGTCTACTATTGGCTCGACGGCACCACCAC
>JALZOO010000030.1 GCA_030913905.1 Acidobacteriota bacterium | reverse complement strand
ATCGCGATGCTGCGCTATCTCGCGTCCAAGGAAAATCTGCTCTTCCTTCTTACCAAAGGTCAATGGTCCCATCTCCGACATGCCATACTCGCAGACCATCGCGCGCGCGAGCTCGGTAGCGCGTTCAATGTCATTCGAAGCCCCGGTGGTGATGCTGCCGAGGAAAGTGTCTTCAGCGATTCTTCCGCCCATCAGGATGGCAATCTGGCCCAGCAGATATTCTTCGCTATAGTTGTGGCGATCGCCTTCAGGAAGTTGCTGGGTTACACCCAGCGCCATCCCGCGCGGAATGATCGTCACCTTATGAACGGGATCGGCGTTTGGAACTTTGAGACCGACCAACGTGTGTCCTGCCTCATGGTAAGCCGTAACGCGTTTCTCCTCGTTCGAGATCACCATGCTCTTGCGCTCGGCGCCCATCAGCACTTTGTCCTTGGCCAATTCGAAGTCGCCCATCGCGACCAGCTTCTTGTTGTAACGCGCGGCGTTCAGCGCAGCTTCGTTGACCAGATTCGCCAGGTCGGCTCCGGTGAAACCCGGTGTGCCGCGCGCAAGCACGCTGATGTCCACATCTTCACCAAGCGGAATCTTGCGTGTGTGAACCTTAAGAATACCTTCACGTCCACGGACGTCCGGGCGAGACACGACCACGCGACGATCAAATCGTCCGGGTCGCAGCAACGCCGGATCCAAAACGTCAGGACGGTTGGTTGAAGCAATCAGGATCACGCCGTCGTTTGATTCGAACCCATCCATCTCTACCAGCAACTGATTCAGGGTTTGCTCGCGTTCGTCGTGTCCGCCACCCAAACCAGCGCCACGATGGCGTCCCACAGCGTCGATCTCATCGATGAAGATGATGCACGGCGCATTCTTCTTGCCCTGCTCAAACAGGTCGCGCACGCGCGACGCGCCGACGCCGACAAACATTTCCACGAAGTCAGAACCCGAGATGGAAAAGAAGGGGACGTTAGCTTCGCCGGCAATTGCTCGCGCCAGCAAAGTCTTTCCCGTTCCCGGCGGGCCCATCATCAACACGCCCTTGGGAATGCGTCCGCCGAGTTTCTGAAACTTCTGCGGTTCCTTAAGGAACTCAATAATCTCCTGGAGTTCTTCCTTGGCTTCCTCAACGCCGGCGACGTCCTTGAAAGTCACGCGCTTCTGTTGGTTGTTCAATAGCTTCGCTCGTGATTTGCCAAACGAGAGGGCCTTGTTTCCTCCAGACTGCATTTGCCGCAGCATGAAGACCCAAATGCCGATAATAAACAGCAACGGCGCCCATGTAATCAGCATGGGCCAGATGTAACTGCTCGAGCCCGAGTCGTCTTCAAACTTACTTACTTTTGGTTTGCCTTCGGAGTTTACTTCGTTGGCCTTCTTGAACAACTCATTCTTCATCTGGTCGTTCGTGAGCTGAGCGCGCAACTCCTGTCCGCGCGAATCGATCGCCACAGTCTCATTCTGTTTGACCGTTACTTGCTTGATTTCACCGGCATCAATTTTCGCGTAGAGCGCAGTCAAATCGATGGCCTGTATATTCTTGCCGGAGGGGTTGACCAGCTTATAAAGCAGCAATGCCCCGGCAATAATCAGCAACCAGAAAATTATTTGTCTAGCAGTAGAACTCAACGTCATTAAAGCCTCCGACTCCGATCATACCTTAACCCGACTAACTTTGTCGCTTGGCAGTGCCTACTTCACGGCGACCCCAGTTGCGACCTTCTTCGATGCCACTCGAGCACTTTCTCGTTGTGTTAGAACCCCGCTCGGCTCCCCAGTTCCCCCCAGAATTTCCGGCAATCGATGCGCCATTCAAAACGCGAAAACCGCCGTGCCAGGGCGGCGGTGTCAACGTGCTGGAATCTTAGGGGTCGCCGCTGCCTTTTTCAACCTCTTTTTGGAGGATAATTCCAACATTCCTCGCCTGCGGGTCACCTTCATGCCCCCGGGCAATTCCGCAACTCGGCCGCCTTTATCCCCCTCGAGCAGCTTTTCAACCGCGATCAGGTGAACCATTTCAAGGCGACGAAGATCACCACGACCGCGCAGGATCCATTCACGCAAAGCGCGCCGGCGCACTGCCGGCGGGGACTGCAACAGAATATGTACGTCCAGCGCAGCCTGTTTGGTTTTGTTTTTCCCGTTACTTTGTTGACCGGCGTCGTTCACCAAGCGACTTGCTTCAGTCGCGAGCGCCGTCGCGTCTTCATTCAGAAGGGCGGCGGTGCGGCTGAGGGTCTCTACGATCCGGTTATTAAACGACTTCATCAGCGGCAGAAGTTGATTGCGAACGCGCACACGGGAAAACGACTCGTCGTCGTTCATCTCGTCGTGCCGAAATTCGATTTGCCGTAGACGGCAGTAGTTTTCCGTGTCGGCGCGGCGCGCCCAGGAAAGCAGTGGCCGAACTAATTGAATAGTTGAGTTTTCAGCCAGAGAACGAATGACCGTAGTGCCACTCAACCCTTCCGCCGCGCTTCCTCGCAGGAGACGCATCAAAACGGTCTCTGCCTGATCATCGAGCGTATGTGCAGTCAAGACGAAGTTTGCCTTTTTCTGCTGTGCTGTCTTTTGAAAGAATTTGTAACGGGCATTCCGAGCAGCCTGTTCAAGATTACTCTGACGCTTGCCTGCGCTTGTCTTCAGGTTTGTCCGGGCTACGGCCGCCGGGTAGCCGAGTTCTTCGGCGAGTCCAGAGACCCATTGAGCATCCTTCTTACTGTCAGGTCTCAGGCCGTGATCCAAGTGACCAACGATCAGCTTCAGGCTTAGACGCTCCGCTTTGATCAGCTCGTCAAGAGCCAACAGCAGGGCGGATGAATCCGCGCCCCCCGACACGCCAACTACTATGTTAGCGCCCGAAAAAGGGAGCTTTAGACGTCGCCATTCCTCCAACAGATCGCCGGCGAAGCGCGAGAGCCGGGTTCTTGTACTCTGTCGTCGTGTAGAAGTACTGGTCGTTGTCATATCAGCCGATGTTAGTCGAAAGCGTCAATATGGACGAACAACACCGCAACCGCAAACCTCATGAAAGTCGACAGCTAAAAGGTTCGCGCGGCTGCAATTCCGCCCAGGCCCCCAACTTGACTTTCCCTGGCCCAAAAGCTACTAATTCAGGCATCCCTTTGGACAAGAAGAAGATCAAATAAGTTCTCCCGGTAACAATTTTTCGAGAGGTCAACTGATGAAATTAAGAATGCTTTTGTGTGCGCTAATTCTGGCGCTATTTACCTACCAGACGATTCCTGTCGCGGCACTCGACGAAGGAATGTGGACGTTTAATAATGTGCCGCGCGCCGATATCAAGAAGAAATACGGTTTCGATGTTACTGATGAATGGCTGCGAAAGGTCCAGCTGGCGTCGGTACGCTTTAACAATGGCGGCTCGGGTTCGTTTGTATCGCCCAACGGTTTGGTGCTGACAAATTATCACATCGTCGAAGACATCGTGGGTGAGCTCAGCACAGCCGAGAAAGATTACGCCAAAGAAGGTTTCGTAGCTCGCAGCCGGGCCGACGAACTGAAGGCGCCCAATCTCGAGCTG
Organism: Acidobacteriota bacterium; assembly: GCA_030913905.1. Classification (GTDB taxonomy): domain Bacteria; phylum Acidobacteriota; class Blastocatellia; order Pyrinomonadales; family Pyrinomonadaceae; genus PSRF01. The sequence continues at coordinate 7,886 of JALZOO010000030.1, read as the reverse complement.
AATGTGCTGATGAGCATTGAAGACGTAACTGACCGCGTTAACAGAGCCGTCAAGAGCGGCATGTCCGCGGCTGAAGCGAATGCCGCGCGTCGTGCTGAGATCGGCACTATCGAAAGTGAATCAACCACTGCCACCGGGCTGCGCAGCGACGTAGTCACGCTCTATCAGGGCGGGCAGTACAACTTGTATCGGTACAAAAAGTATACGGATGTACGCCTGGTTTTCGTGCCTGAGTTCCAGGCAGCTTTCTTTGGCGGCGATCCTGACAACTTCAACTTTCCGCGCTTCAATATAGACATGGCCCTGGTTCGCGTTTATGAAAACGGCGAGCCGGTCAAGGTTGACAACTATTTCAAGTGGTCGAAGACGGGAGCGAAAGCCGGAGAGTTGGTTTTCGTCACCGGACATCCAGGCTCGACTTCACGCTTGAACACTGTCGCCCATCTTGAGTCGTTAAGAGAAGTCAGCATCCCGTTGCTGATCCGGTTGTTGGAAACGCGTCGTGCAATGTTGAAGCAGTACATGGCCCAGGGCGCAGAGCAAACGCGCCGGGCGCAGAACGAACTAAACAGCATCGAGAATTCCCTCAAGGTCTATAAAGGACAAATGGGCGGTCTTCAAGACGTTAAGTTGATGACGAAAAAACGTCTTGCGGAGCAGGCATTGAGAAACGCAGTCGAGGCTGACGCTCGCATGAAACAGGAATACGGTTCGGCCTGGGAAGCCATCGCGAAGGGACGGAAAGACCTGGCGCAATACGAGCGCGACCGTCGTTTCATGGATCTGGCGGCAGGATTCAACACCGTGCTCTTTGGCTACGCGCGCACGCTCGTTCGCCTGGCTGAAGAAAGTGAGAAGCCGGAAGCGAAGCGGCTGCCCGAATTTGCCGCCACGCGCCGGGCTGCCCTAGAAGCGGGTCTGTACTCGACCGCGCCCATCTATGACGACTTCGAAAAGCTGAAGCTCGCAAACTCACTGGCATTTCTGCAGAGTGAGTATGGCGCTAACAGTGCGTTCGCCAAAAAAGTGTTGAAGGGCAAAACGCCGGAAGCACGAGCAGCGGAACTGATCAATGGTACGAAACTCAAAGACGTCGAGTATCGCAAGCAGGTCGCTGCCGCAGGCAGCAGGATGGTCAATAGTGGCGACGACCCGATGATTGAATTGGCGAAAGACATCGACAAAGAAGCACGCGCCGTGCGCAAGCGTTATGAAGAAGAGGTGGTGGCGGTCGAACGCGCAAACTACGCGAAGGTCGCTCGCGCTTTATTCGAGCAGAAGGGAACCAGTCTCTATCCTGATGCGACTTTCACGCTTCGTCTTTCCTACGGCGCGGTCAAGGGTTACAAGGAGAACGGCAAGTTGGTGCCGCCGTTTACAACGCTCGGTGGTCTCTACGCCCGTTCGCGGCAATTTCATCACGAGTTTCCGTATAACCTGCCGCCACGCTGGATGAGCAGGCGTGCGGCGGTAAATCCGCGGACACCTTTCAACTTCGTTTCGACAAACGACATCATCGGCGGCAACAGCGGTTCGCCAACAATCAATAAGAACCGCGAACTCGTCGGTCTCATCTTCGACGGCAACATTCAGTCGTTGGTCGGCAACTTTGAATACGACGAGTCAGTAAATCGTTCAATCTCAGTCGACGTGCGAGGAATGTTGGAAGTGCTTCGAAAGGTTTTCGGCGCTAACGAAGTCGCGGATGAATTGATGCGGGGATAGTTCGGTGTTCCTGGTCTGGAGTGCGTTGAGGAGTCAGCGCACTCCAGAAGGTACCTTTACTTCTTCAGTTGAAACGACGAAAAGAATTTTGCCAGCTCGGGAGATTCTGCCCGGCCGGGAGTGGTGGCTGCGGCTACTTGATAAAGGCGGCGGCCCACCAGAACGATCTTCCACCTAAAGATAACCTCTGAATTCTCTAACACTCGCTTGGCTTTGAATTCTCGCCCGGGATAGCCATCAAACGTCACGCTCTCGTCCGAGGTTAGTTCTCCCTCAAGTCCCTTGACAACGCCACTGCGCACACCCTCCAACACTTTCAGGGCTTGGGCCGCATCGGTCGGCGCATTCGGGTAGTCGCCAAACGAAATCATGAAATACCCGCTCTCGCTATCCGATGAGTAGGCATACATCGTCAACTTTCCCACAGCTGAGTCGATCTCCTTTACCTCAACGGTTGGTTTCGACGGCGTGAGGATGCTGAAGCGTCCCTCGGGCGAATCGAATGTTGTCCATGTATTGGCGGTCTGAAACGCAGCAGCAGAACACATCAGAACAAGAACAAAAACTGCGGCGGGGGTTTTCCTTAACATTGGTTGCTCCTCATGACTTCAATATGTGGGGCCAGGTGGCACAGCCTTACAGTCTGTGCCGCAGCCGAGCGAATTAATCCCTAACGCGGTGAGCTAGTCAAGCTTTTTCCAGGCCGGCGTATTTTTGCACCAGTTTCTTCTGACCGTAACCTGGGAAGGTAACCGTTAGCTTCAGTGAATCGCCGACGCCTTCACGGCGAAGGACGAGGCCGCGGCCATACTTTGCGTGTTTGACGTAGGAGCCCGGCGCAAGATCGGAGGGGCCAGCCTGGGAGTCAGACGTCGATAGCGTGTCTGGGGACTGGGGACTTTGGAGCTTAGAAGATCTTTGAGCGGTTGCGCCCTCCCTTACGGTCGGGCTACTGCCTCTCAAGCGTTCGGCCTGACTACGCTCTGCTCTTTCTCGCGACGACTGGAAACTGCCGCCCGTGTTTCCCAATTGCGCGGCGCGCTGTTTGAAGAACTCGGCGATTGAGTCAACGCTGTCGTATGTCTTACCCGCGTACTTCTTCTTCTCCTTGCGATATTCGCCCTGCTCGTAGTCAATGTTGGAAGAGCCGCGCGCGAACGACAGCCACGATTTTCCAAGTGAAAGGTCATCCATCAAATCCAGGGGCATCTCGTTAAGAAACTGCGACGGCTCGGACGCCAGTTCTTCACCGTAAACGCGGCGCTTCATCGCATGGGTTACGTAGAGAAATCTCTCAGCGCGCGTCATCGCCACGTAGCAAAGTCGCCGTTCCTCTTCCAGCTCCACGGGATCGGTCGCCGAGCGCGAATGCGGAAACAGCCCATCTTCGAGTCCGACAATAAAGACCAATGGAAACTCGAGGCCCTTGGCCGAGTGCGCCGTCATGAGAGTCACAGGCGCATCGCGCTTGTACTGATCAGCATCAGACACCAGCGCTGAGTGGTCGATGAACTCACGCAAGCCTTCGATTCCCAGCTCGTCGTAATCAACTGCTGCGTTGACCAGTTCCTGCAGGTTCTCCAAACGCGCCTCGGCTTCGTCAGTCTTCTCGCCTTTGAGCGCGTTCTCGTAACCGGTATCGAGGATGGCCGTTTTCACGATGTCGGAGACGATAGAGTCGGACTCTATTGCGCCTATCACCCGGTCGCTCCCCCGACTTGTCGCGGCCCCGTCTTGGTCAGTCCGTCCAGAAGTTTCCGGACTTTGGACATTGGACATTGGACTTTGGACTGCTTCCGTCCCCGCCATCTCACCCAACCGCAAAACTATTCGTCGGAAACTCTTCAGTGCAGACACCGCGCGTGCACTCAGATTCTCCGGCTTCTCAATCACGAGTGAAATCGTTTCCCAAAGCGAAAGACCGTAATCATTAGCGCGACGCGCAAGCTCGTCGAGGGTTTGTTTGCCGATCCCGCGCGGTGGACTGTTGATGACTCGTTGCAGAGCAATCGAGTCAGTTGGATTCAGTGCGAGCTTGAGATACGCGATGATGTCGCGCACCTCCAATCGTTCGTAGAACGAGAAACCGCCGACTATGTTGTAGGGCAAACCGGCACGGCGCATCGCCTCTTCGAAGTTACGCGATTGGGAGTTCGTTCGATAAAGAACCGCTGCGCGCAAGTCGTATTCATCCTGGCGATGCTCGAGAATTTTTGAGGCCACGAACCGCGCCTCTGATTCAGCATCGAAAGCCTGAAAATAACGGACCTTCTCGCCCTGAGGGTTTGAAGTCCAAAGATTTTTGCCCTTGCGCTCAATGTTGTGCTTAACAACCGCGCCGGCAACGTTGAGGATTGTCTGCGTTGAGCGGTAGTTCTGCTCCAGCCGGATCGTTTTTGTGTTGGGAAAGTGCGTTTCGAAATTGAGAATGTTAGTGATGTCGGCGCCGCGCCATTTGTAGATCGACTGGTCCTCGTCTCCGACCACCGCGATGTTCTGCTGCTTCTCGGTCAGCAGGCTGATCAAGGCAAACTGGAGCGAATTAGTGTCCTGATATTCATCGACCATGATGTAGCGAAATTTGTTGTTGTATTTCTCCCTTACCTCCGGGACTTCTCGCAATAGGCGCACTGTCTTGATGAGCAAATCGTCGAAGTCGAGCGCGTTGTTGGCGTGCAGTCGTTCCTCATAGGCCTTGTAAACTCGCGCCATCGCGGCGCGACGCTCGTCGACGTAGTCGGCGCGCGCGGCAAATGCATCCACGTCTTCGCCGCGATTCTTTGCAGAACTAATTGCCGCTTGAGTAGCGCGCAGACCGAGGTGTTTTTCGTCGTAGCCAAGGTCCTTGATGCAATTTTTAATAAGTCGCAGCGAGTCGTCCTGGTCATAGATGGTGAAGGTGCGCGTGTACTTGTCGTTCAGTTTTTCGATGTCCTGTCTAAGAATACGAACGCAAAGACTATGAAACGTGGAGACCAGCGGCGCACTTGACAGTTCCTGTCCGCGAAGCAAGCGCTGAACTCGCTCTCGCATCTCTTGAGCGGCTTTGTTGGTGAAGGTCATCGCCAGAATGTTCCACGGCGCGACACCTTTTTCGGCGATCAGGTATGCAATGCGATGCGCGATCACGCGCGTCTTGCCGGAGCCCGCGCCTGCAAGTATCAGCAGAGGACCTTCGGTGTATTCAACGGCGGTGCGTTGTTCGGGATTGAGGGAAGAAAGAAAATCAGTCATCAGTTAGTAAGCCGTAAGCAGTAAGCAGTGAGCAGAAAAATGCGGCTGTAAATCATATTTCTCTCAGGCTCTTTCTCAAGCCACACGTCAACGCCAAGCATTCATCCACCTGGCTTTCGGTTTCATCGAGCTTGTTCTTATCAAGGTAGCCGACGCGATATGCGATTTCAAGTTGAGTACTAACTTCGTTTAGAGAACCGATTGCCACTGACAAAGAATTTCGGAACTGCGAAACCGACCTACCAGCGGCACCTTCGCTGATATTTGATGGCACTGATACCGCCGCGCGTCTAATTTGAGAGGTTAATGCGCAAGTTTCCTCTCTTGGAAAGCCCTTCGTTAACTGATAAATCGAAACCACTAAACTCATGCTCTTTTGCCATGCGAGCAGTCGCTTATGAGGCTTTTCCATTTGTGATCGGCCTTTCTGTGCAGCGCAGTACATCCGAAGATGTTTACCGGTGTGAAGTTGAAGCGGTTGGAAAGGGTGGAGTGTCATCGTACCCGTAAAGTCCCGAGTCGGCAATTACTGGGTCGATCATGCTCTTACCGCTCACTGCTCACCGCTCACCGATTTGAGCGCAAGAATCGGATAGATTCGATCGTTACGGTTAGCTAGTATCGGCCTTAAGAGAATCGACTTCGTGAGGTGCTAATATGAGCGCAATACTTGATATGCAGATGACGATGCTAACGGACGAAAACGATGAGCGCTGGCAGGCTGTCCTGTCGAAAGCCACTCGCTTCGACGGACAATTTGTATTCGCCGTTAGCAGCACCGGCATTTACTGTCGTCCATCGTGCCCCTCGCGACGACCACGACGAGAGAATGTCTCATTTTTCTCCCTGCCTGAGGCTGCGGAACAGGCGGGGTTCCGTGCGTGTCGTCGTTGCCACCCACGTAAAGCGCTGCTGCGCGATCCTCAGTTGGAAATGGCTCATCGAGTATGTCGTCTGATTGAAGCGAGCGAAGGTGAACCGGTCACACTGGCAACCTTAAGTGCGGAAATCGGGGTCAGCACGTTTCATCTTCAGCGCACTTTCAAAAGCATCATGGGAATCTCACCCAGTCAATACGCCGAAGCTTGCCGCATCAATAGATTCAAGGAGAGCGTCCGCAGCGGTGAACCGATTACAAACGCGATCTACGACGCCGGCTACGGATCCAGCAGCCGCTTGTACGAAGGCGCTGCGGCGCAACTTGGAATGACGCCTGCGACTTATGGAAAAGGTGGGCGTGGCGCGTCGATCAACTACGCAATAGTCGATAGTGCCTTGGGCAAGTTGCTGGTTGCCGCGACGAGCACGGGCGTATGTTCCGTGAAGCTTGGCGATTCAGACGAGGCACTCAAACAAGATTTGCTCAGCGAATTTCCGGCCGCAGATATTCATCACGATGAGGTCCCACTGTCTTCCTGGGTCAAAGCTGTGGTCGACTATTTAGACTCCAAGACTCCGCAGATCAACCTGCCTCTCGATATACGCGCGACGGCGTTTCAGAAACAGGTTTGGGAGCAACTGCGCGCAATTCCTTACGGTGAAACCTATTCATATGGTGAGGTTGCAAAAGCAATCGGGCAGGACAAAGCCGTCCGCGCAGTCGCGCGTGCGTGTGCCACAAACCCGGTCGCACTTGTGATTCCATGTCACCGGGTGATTCGTGAGGACAAAAGCCTGGGTGGATACCGCTGGGGATTGGAACGCAAGAAGAAGCTCTTGGAAGTCGAAAGGGGGCGCGCCAGGTAGGACAGGCATTCTCGCCTGTCGTCTTCGTTCGCCAAATTCAACAGGAAAAGGTAGGGGCACGGCATGCCGTGCCCCCTTTTTGTAGGCTTGGACTGGGTTTTGCAGCAAATAGACAGATAGGAATGTCTGTCCAACTGATAGCTTTCCGTGGCGAATTACGCGTTAGAATATGAGGAGAGAATTCATGCTTAAGACCCTGGTTATTCTAATCGCCTTGGTAATCGCGGTAGTGAACGTTTCGGCACAGTCTAACGGCTCCGGCAAGCGAGCTTCCGGCGGCCGGCATATCGTAAAGAGAATTGGCGTCGTGCGAGTCGGACCTGTCACCACCTATCTCAAGGAAGGACTCACAACTGAAGAGGTATTGCGGCTGTTGGGTGAGCCGGCGGGTGTTTCCGAGCGCAACGCCAATGGCAGCTCGGTGAAAACATATGAGTTTCCGCGCGGCGATAACCGAATCCTGATTGCCGAGTTTGTAAACGATTCGCTCGTCAGCTCCAGGACGGAAACACGTACCACAATGATAGAGGGCGGTCGTTGAGTAGATGCGAGGCAACTAAAATGAAGTTCAGATTGACTCTGCTTTTGTTCGTAGCTTTGGTTCCATTTTCGGCGTCGGCTCAAACGTCCAACGATGCGGCGCAGACAACTGACGACCTGCGGACTCAGCTTCTTAAGGTGCAAGCCAAAGAAGCCGAGCTACAGGCTCGCGCGCGACAATTAGACGAGGAATTGAAACCGGAAAACATCCAGCGCTCGCTTGCGGGCGTTGGTTCGACGCGTCCTGAGGAACTGCGTGAGCTGCGGCGCCGTGAACTGAGTATCGAAAAGGAAAGCGTAGTCAGACAACTGAAATTACTAGCCACCAGCCGCGAACGTCTTGAGTTTGCAGTCAACCTCGCCGACACGCGGGCTTATCAAAAGAGTGCGGAGGGGAGCACTTCATCCATTACTCAAATGATAAAGGCTCCTACTCTACCCAGCCGTCGTTTGCTGTTGGGTGTTCTCGGCGTGGTGATAGCAGGCTTTGCCGTAGTCTTAGCAGTGCGTCGACTTGCCGGCTGACCCGACCACTATTCGACAGTTACCGACTTCGCCAGGTTGCGTGGCTGATCTACATCACAACCGCGACGGACCGCGATGTGATAGGCCAACAATTGCAGTGGAATAATGGATAGAAT
>JALZOO010000628.1 GCA_030913905.1 Acidobacteriota bacterium | reverse complement strand
GGTGACCAGCGTGGTGTTTACCTTGATGACGTCGCCCGCTTCCACTTCTTCCGGGCCGTCATTAGTGACGGGAGCTGATTGCGCCGGGTTCTGCGAGCCGCTGGGGCGCGTAGCTCCGCCCAGCACGGGGGGACGCGTAGGCGTGGAAGTGTTTGGAGAGGAAGCCGGCGGGGTTTGGCCGATTCGGCGGGGACGGGTCTGCGCCTGGAGCAGCGAAGCGCCGAGGCCCAAGAAGGTCAGAAACAGTAAGAAAGAAGATAGCTTTTTCATCACAAACACTCCAGGGTAACAAACCACACGTGGCCGCCAGACTTGAGGCACCAACCGTTTGATGCGCAGATGTGCTGCTGGATTGCTTGGCTCGAATAAACAGCCAGGGAGAGAGTTTCAGCAAGCCACGATAACGCGGGTTGAGGAATGTAGCAAGGAGAAGCGGTAAGGCCGGGCTACCGACTCCAGGCTTCAATATCGCTGCAAACTGAGGAATTGTGCCATTATCTCCCCCAGCTTCGTACCCCTAATGCGAATCTTCAGACGTTTACACTATTGGTGGTCACTGTTTGTCGCTGGCGCGCTGCTGTTGATTTTCGGGACGCCAGTGTTGTTCGTGGCATGGTTAACCGGCAAACACGACCTGGTTTATCCCTGGGCGCTGTTTGGCGCCCGTAACTGGCTCCGGTTAAGCGGCGTAAAAGTTCATGTAACAGGAGGCGAACATCTCGATCCAAAGCAAACATACGTCTTTGTTTCGAATCATCGATCGTATCTTGATACTGCAACCCTCTTCATTCATACGGAGCGAAGAATCGGCCTGCTGGCCAAGAAAGAGCTATTGAAAGTTCCCATTCTCGGGTACGGCATGGGGTTCGTTAATGTCATGGCCATCGATCGTTCAAACCGCGAACGCGCTCTTGAAACAACGGAAGCCGCCACTGCTCGCATTCGTTCCGGAAGATCGTTTGGAGTGTTTGCCGAGGGCACGCGCGCTAAGCCGGGCGAACTCTTGCCCTTCAAAAAGGGGGCCTTCTATATGGCGGCGCAGGCGGGTGTACCGATCGCGCCGGTCGTCATGAAAAACACGGACCACTTAATGGGCAAGGGAACAGGTGAAGCGCGGGCGGGGACAATCGAAATGACTATTCTTCGCCCAGTCTCTACGGCAGGTTATGGCACCGACGAGAGCGTGAAGCGATTGGTCGATCAGGTCTGGTCGATGGTTGCCGAGGAACTGCGCCCAGTGTCCGCGGCCGGAGACGGACTCCGCAACTAAGGCTTGGCCGGAGTGCCAGGCTTCGGCTTTGGTTCCTTCTTTTCCAGGTCGTCACCTGAGTCGACCTCTGTGATCTTTACCTTGGCACGGGCCAGTTCGAAATCGGAGTAGCGAACCTTCATTCGAATGTGCAACACGTCGCCGCTATCGAAAATCAGTTCTTCATCAGCGTAAGAATAAGTTGGGAACCAGAAACGGCCATCTATTTGTTCCCGATAGGTCTCGACAGTAGGAAACTTATTCTGCTTCGTTTCCGGAAGACCCTTGCCTTTGGTTTTTACTATCTGCAACTCCTGATCGTCTATCCAAACGCGGCCGGAGAACAATCGTTCCTTAAGCTTTTTCGGATCCGGAATTACTTTTGGTGTAACGTCAAAAACATAAAGATTCAGTTCGTCGATCTTTTCTTTGCCGACGAATCTGAAGTTGTATTTGTCGATCTTGTCTGGCTCAAGCGCAAATGGCCCAATCCCACCCAGGTCTTCCAAATCCTCCTGAGTCACGCCACCAAAGGAAGGCATGGGAAAGAAGTTGATTTTTTCGAAGCGGTTCCCGTTGTCGTCAAATGTGAAGATGGAGACCCGGTGATATTCGCCGGTAACCTGACCGCCCATCCCTATGCTTTGAAGTAACGCATCCCGCTTGAATGCATACTCATTTAGTGCCTGACGAAACTGACGTTCTTTGGCGGTGAAGGCATTTACTAATCGGTCGACTTCCGCCTGGGACAAACTGGATGAACTTGCCTCGAGGCCTTGCGCCAAAACCAGGGGCGCTGCCGATAAGAATAGAAACAGTAAACTTACGAGCGTAATAGGAGTTTTTGAGAGTTTCTTTAACAACATGTTAATCCTGAGAAAGTCTAAGCCGGACTTGGCCAAAAACAGAAAGACCGCCCCCTCAGATGCGCCGAAACAAACGCATGTTGCCAGCAAATCGCGGCTATCTCGTTCTGTGCCCGGTGCCGCTCGAGATTTCCCGTCTTTTCTATTGCAAAATTCCTGTCATCTGATGTAAGGTGCTCGCGCAGAATGGTTAACCTAAGCTTCGCTAAAGGGTGGATAGCCCCACGAGCCTTACATCGTTCTCAAAATCAGTGAAAAAGTGGCGATTGGGCGAAGAGAGGTTGGCTGGCAAGATTCGTGAGGTCCTCACGTCGGTACTGGTAACGTTTTGGAATTCCTGTGAACCTCAAAGCGCGAGGAGCGCAACGCAACGCAAAGCGGCCGCGTTGCCACATGGGATAGACGTTAACGATCAAGCTTTGGGAGGAGCCTGATCTTTCAACTGGTTACCGATGATGTGCGCGGCGGCCCGCCGCTCCTTCTGGGCGGGGTGGCATTTAAGCCGCCGCGTGCACCCCAGCGAATCTCACTCCTGAAAACACGATCAATCGCCCACCTGCACCGTTTAAACTTCATGAAGCGAATTCCACATCTACTCGATTGGGTATGATTCCTTTTTCGAAGCCCTCGGCCAGTAGGCGTCGCACCGCTTCGCGGCCACGTTCAGTGTAGTCAAGCGTCAAATCATTGACCCACATGGTCACGAATCGATCGGCCAGGGCAGTATCCATGTCGCGTGCGAACTGCATCGCGTATTCCAGCGCATCTTCACGGTGTGCGAGGGAGTAAGCGATACTTTCGCGCAGACAAGTTGAAACCTGCCGGATAGTCTCCGGACCCAGGTCACGACGAATAACGTTGCCGCCCATGGGGAGAGGCAAACCAGTTTTGTCGTGCCACCACTCGCCCAGGTCCAATACTTTCAGCAGCCCAAGTGTCTGGTAAAAGAGCTGTCCCTCATGAATTAACAGACCTGCATCGCATCTTCCGCTTTGAACCGCATCGATAATCTTGTCGAACGGAACAACTTCGTACTCAAAGTCAGGGTTGAATATTCGAAGGGCAAGAAACGCGCTGGTTAAAGTACCGGGGACAGCAATCTTTAGCTTTGAAATGTCTTCGGGGCGGCACAGTTCTCGAGAAACCAGTATGGGCCCGTAATTGTCCCCAATCGAAGCGCCGTGGGGCAGCAGCAGATACTTCTCCGAAATATGGGCATAGGCGTGGAAACTGATTGCGGTCACGTCGTAGGTTCCACGAAAAGCTTCTTCATTGAGAGTTTGAATGTCTTTCAAAACGTGGGTGAACGTTAAGTTTCCGGTGTCGAGCTTGTTAGTTGCCAGCCCGTAAAACATGAAGGCGTCGTCTGAGTCGGGAGAATGGGCAACTGTAATGGTTTGAGTTTCAGTTAATGTTGACATAGACAATTTAAGACTGGTTGATAAGCGATTAGACGACGCTGACGTGGTTGCGTTCAATTGGGTTGTAGACCGTATCTCGCTCAACTGCGTTGAATCCCGCATCTTCTATCAACGCTACCAGTTCACTGCGGGACATCTTTACTTCGTTGTTTGTTTCGATCGAATAACTTTCTGAAAGCTCTCCGCCCTCGGTAATCGTTCCGTCGATATCGTTTGCACCGTAATGAAGAGCAACTTGAGCGAGACGTTTACCCAGCATCACCCAGTACGCTTTGATGTGATCGAAATTGTCGAGCAGCAAGCGCGAAACCGCCATCGTCTTCAAAGAGTCAACGCCTGAAGGGCCGGGTAAGTGGGACAGTTGCGTCTTTTCCGGGTAGAAAGCCAAAGGTATCAGGCATTGAAATCCTCGTGACCGATCCTGCTGGGCTCTCAATCTCAAAAGGTGATCAACTCGATCTTCAACTGACTCAATATGGCCATAAAGCATCGTGGCGTTTGTCTTGAGCCCGGCTGCGTGGACCTTTCCAGACAGTTCCAGCCATCGATCGGCGTCACACTTGTGAGCACAGATCATGGACCGCGTCGGTTCGCGAAAGATTTCGGCGCCGCCGCCGGGGCAAGAATTCAACCCCGCTTCAATAAGCTTCTCGATCACGGCCTCGTCCTGCATCTTGTAAAAATGCGCAAAGTGGTCCAGCTCGACCATGGTAAAAGCTTTCAGGTGGAGCTGCGGATAATGCTTCTTCAACGCGGCAAGCAAGTCGGTGAAGTAACTGAAAGGCAGCTTCGTATTCAGACCACCAGTTATATGGAGCTCGGTGGCTCCTTCATTTACTGCTTCGCCGGCGATGCGCAAACTGTCGTCGATGTTATGAGTGTAAGCATCAGGCTGCCGGGGCGTGCGATAGAAACCGCAAAACTTGCAATCGGCATAGCAAACGTTCGTCGGATTAAAATGACGGTTGACGTTAAAATAGGTAGTACGGCCATGTTTGCTGCGGCGCACGGTATCCGCCAGCTTTCCAAGCGCCGGTAAATCGTCTGTTGCAAACAACGCCACGCCATCTTCGAATGACAGCCGAGTACCGGCCGCTACCTTTTCCGCCACCGCCAAAAGCTTTGAGTCGTGGGAAATATTCATTAGCGAGTCCTTAGGAGGGCAGCCCCTCCAAACGTTACAAACAAGATGACACTAACAAATGCGTTAGTCGTAAAGAAAGCTGCGTTAAGTTTACTTAAATCGTCCGCACGCACCAGCCGGTGCTGGTAGACAAGCAGCAACGCGGTGGCGATTACGCCTATCAATGCAAACAGACCGAGATTAGTAATCCAGTATAGACCAAGCAAGGCCACGAATGCTCCGGCATGAAACAAACGCGCGATCACAAGCGAGCGGGCTATTCCAAAACGACGCGGAATCGAATGTAAACCTGTCCTCAAATCAAACTCATAATCCTGGCAGGCATACAACACGTCAAAACCAGCCGTCCATAGCAAGACGACGAGCGAAAGTAGAAGGGGCACTTGACTATCCAACGCGCCGCGTACAGCAATCCATGCGCCCGTTGGAGCAATCGAAAGGCACCATCCCAGCAGTAGATGCGAAAGCATTGTCCAACGTTTCGAAAAGGAATAAAGCAACACACTCGCAAGCGCGACCGGCGCCAGAATCAAGGTCAGACGATTCAACATTGCGGCAGCTAAAAGAAACAGAAATGCGGAGATCGCTGTAAACACCCAAACAAATCCCACGGACAACGCGCCTGCGGGAATCGCGCGCGTGGCCGTACGCGGATTGAGTGCATCGAGTTTTCGATCTGCAATTCGATTAAATGCCATCGCCGTAGAACGCGCGCCAACCATCGCCACCGCAATCCAAAAAACCTGTTTCGCTGAAGGTAATCCATCGGCCGCCAGCACAGCCCCGAGAAATGCAAATGGCAACGCGAATAGCGTGTGCTCAATCTTGATCATTTCGAGTGTAGTCTGAACGTTTCGGAAGAGTGGTGGCATAAATCGGGATCTAATCTTCGAGCGCCTCTATCAATTCCCCTGGTCGTTCTTGCAAGCCTTTCCATTGCGTCCCCGCCGAATGAGGCACGCCCAGGTGGTCAAGGATGCGAAACACAAGGTGATCGATTAAGGCTTCGATGGTCTGGGGTCGATGATAAAAACCTGGACTGGCAGGAATGATATGAGCACCGGCACGAGACAAGCGGAGCATGTTTTCAAGGTGAATCGCGTTGTAGGGCGTCTCACGCGGCACCAACACAAGTTTACGACTCTCCTTCAACGTTACATCCGCGGCTCGATGAATCAGGTTTGTTCCCGCTCCGGAAGCGATGGCCCCAAGTGTCCCCATTGAGCAGGGAACGATCACCATGCCTTCCTGCGGGTGAGAACCGGAAGATGGTTTGGCTGCCATGTTGTCGAGGCGATGAAGATGAATCAGGCGCGAATCTCGCGGCAGCCCAACCCATTCGTTGATCGCTTTCTGGTCCGCGCCTTTAAGATCCCTTCCGGTTTCTACGCGTGCAACGGTTCTTGCGGCTTCCGACATGATTAAGTTGATACGCTCAACCACGCCGCTGGCAGCCATATGCACCAGCGTGCGCTGCGCGTAAATCGAACCAGAAGCCCCAGTAATAGCTACGGTAAATTCCATTTCAACTCTTAAGCCGATCTTACTGGGCAGGTAAGTGAAGCGCAAGCGGGTGGTTTCAACCGCTAAACAAACGGATGCTAGAATGCGGCGTCCAATCAAATCTGAATCAGAGACTCTCAGCAATGGACTTGAATGCATTGGAACGACTGCTGGCCGCTTACCGCGCGGGTGAACTGGAGACACCGGAAGTGGCCAAACAAATCAGAGATCTACACTACGAAGATCTTGAGTACGCACGCGTCGACCATGCTCGAGCGTCTCGTCAGGGTTTCCCCGAAGTCGTATTCGGCGCAGGCAAGACGCGCGCGCAAGTCGTCGGGATAGTTGAGCGGCTGGTCCAGCATACGCCGAACGTTTTGGTGACCCATACCGATGCCGACACCTTTGGTGAAGTGCGAAATGTTGTGACTGAAGCGGAGTGGCATGAGACAGCGAAGTTGATTCGTATTCAGCGAGATCAGACTGACCTTGGCGTGGGCGAGATTGCAGTAGTGACGGCCGGCACAAGTGACATCCCGGTTGCGGAAGAAGCGGCGTTAACGGCGGAGGCCATGGGAAATCGCGTCAAACGCGTTTGGGATGTTGGCGTGGCGGGAATTCATCGCGTGCTGGCCGAACGTGAACTGCTGCAGAGCGCGCGCGTGGCGATCGTGGTGGCGGGGATGGAAGGCGCACTTCCGTCAGTGGTTGGCGGACTGGTGAGCGTTCCTGTAATTGCAGTGCCCACGAGCGTTGGATACGGCGCAGCCTTTGGTGGTGTGGCGGCGCTGCTCGGAATGCTCAACTCGTGTGCTTCGAATGTGACCGTGGTAAATATTGATAACGGATTTGGCGCGGGCTTTGTCGCGAGCTTGGTTAATCGCAAGTGGCAGGAGCAGGAAGCAGGAGGCAGAAACAGGCCGCAGGGTTAGTCCTGCCTACTGCCCCTGCCGCCTGCCTACTGATTCACGGATTGATCAGGTTATTCAACTTCTCCGCCCAGTCCTGATCGTTCAGGTTTTGCAGAATATTGTATTGCTCGAGCGCGCCGTCGCGGTTGCCGGCTGCAAGATACGCCTTACCCAGATTGAAAAACGCTTTGCCAAAGTCAGGCTTTAGTCGAATAGCTTGTCTGAACGCTTCAATAGCTTCCGGCGTTTTGCCGAGTTCCAGGTAAGCTTCACCCATGCTG